>DASQJU010000021.1:0-4686 GCA_035630915.1 Allosphingosinicella sp. | reverse complement strand
GCGTCGAGGAACTCCTGGTAGATCGCCTCGGTGATGCCGAAGCCGCCGGCGGCATTCTCGCCATTCACCGCGACGAAATCGAGCCGCCAGTCGCGCACCAGCCGGGGCAGACGCTCGAGCAGGACGGCGCGGCCGCTGCGGCCCACGATGTCGCCGATGAAGAGAATGCGCATGCGTTACGTCGCCCGGCAGTCGATGATCTCGTGCTCGGTTAGCACGAGATCGAGGGGAGCGTCGCGGGCGGTCGTCGGCACGCGCGCGATTTCCTGCGCTGCGAAGGCAATGCCGACGGCGACAACCGGCTTGCGCGCGCGCAGGCCCATGATCGTCATGTCGTAGTAGCCGGCGCCGTACCCGACGCGATGGCCGCTGCGGTCGAAGGCCAGCAACGGCGCGATCACGATATCGGGGAAGACCTCGCGCGCATCGGGCCCCGGTTCGCGGATGCCCCAGACTCCCGACGCCAGCGGCTGCCCGATGGAATAGGCCCGCATGGTGAGCGGCTGTCCGCGTCCGGCGATCGCGGGCAGCGCCAGTTGCGCGCCGGCATCCGCGAGTTTGCGCATCAGCGGGATGGGATTGATCTCGCTCTTCAGCGGCATGAAGCCGGAGACGATCGCATCAGCCGCCATGGCGATCGGAAACGGGCGCTCCGCGATCGCCTGGGCGGCGGCGGCACGCATGTCGGCCGGCAGGCCATCGCGGCGGGCGAGCGCTTCCCGGCGGATGGCGGCTTTGGCATCTGCAATGGCGCTGGGGTCGTGATCCATCGAACGGAAGGAGAGAACTCGAAGTGCGGAGCCGCGATGGCCGTTAGAGCGTCGATCCCGGGTTCCCTACGAAAGTAGGTGGGCGCCATGTGACCGAGCCCACGAGCCCGGTCAGGGACAGCTCCCTTGAGGATCGATAAGGCCCCAGGAATATGGCTCCTTACGCACCTCGCAGCCCCGCCCGACCAATGTAATGCGTAAGCCCCCGTACCGCCACCCATCATACGCGATCGTCATCCCATCGGGACGCCGCTCTCGGGAACCGTCTCGTTCAGGCGCTTGGTGATGTTCTCGATGCGCTCGGCCGCCGCATTGAGCGCGGCGACAACCGCGCTCTGCGTCGCCTGGCTATGATCGGCCGAGGCGACGCTCGCATTCCGCAGCGTCGCCAGCTCCGGCTCGAGCCGCTGCAATTTTTCCTTCGTCTCCGAGAGCTGGTCGGCGAGCGTGAGCGCCGCCATGACCGTGAGCCGGGTGTCGCCGATCTCGCCGAAGCGGGTGCGCAGCGTGGCGATGCTCGCGTCCAGCTCCTCCGCCAGCCGCGACAGACGCGCCTCTTCGCCGTCCTCGCAGGCCATGCGGAACTGGCGACCGTTGATGGTGACATTGACCTGCGACATTGACGTTCCCCGCCTGACGTTGACGTTTCTCAGCGTTCGTTCGCTGCGAGCACGGAGCGGATGGTGTCGATTGCGGCGTCGAGCCGCTGCGCGACCTCGCGATTGGTGGCTTCCAGCGTTCGCGCGCGGGCGGCGGCGGCGTCAAGCTCCGAGGCGAGGCGCGAACGGTCGGTGCCAAGCGCGTGCAACTGGGCGTCCAGCGTCTGCTCGCCGCGGTCTGCTTCGTGCCGACGCTCGACCGCGGCCGCCAGCGCGTCGAGCGCAAGCGCAAGACGTCTGCTGGCCGCGTCAATCGCGCTGGGCTCGCTCATTTTTCTCGCCCCCTGATCGGCCAATACCCCCCGGATTCGTCAGCCTTGTGGCCGCGAAAATCTTTCGGCTCGGCAAGCGGTTAGAGTGAGAACCCTACGTTGCGTCACAGCGTGCCGTCAACGTGCGACCGGAACTTGTCCCCCCTCCTGTGAATGGCGAGCGCGACGGCGGCTGGCATTCTTTGACTCCCCTCGCCCGCGTGCTAGAGCCTCGAAACAACAACCGCTTGGCCCCGTCATGACCAGCCCGAAATCCTCTCTCGCCGTCGCCGCGACGTCCGCGCAAGACACGACCGCCGGTGGCGACGGTCCCGCGCCAGTCACGCGCGCCCAGCATGACCGCATGGCGAACGCCATCCGCGCGCTGGCGATGGACGCGGTCGAGCAGGCGAAATCCGGCCATCCCGGCCTGCCCATGGGCGCGGCCGACATTGCAACGGTGCTGTTCACGCGGTTCCTGAAGTTCGACCCCGCCGATCCCGCCTGGCCGGACCGCGACCGCTTCGTGCTTTCGGCCGGCCACGGCTCGATGCTGGTCTATGCCTTGCTCCATCTCCTCGGCTACGAGGCCATGACCATCGAGGAGATCAAGCGCTTCCGTCAGCTTGGCTCGCTCACGCCCGGCCATCCCGAGAACTTCATCACGGCGGGCGTGGAGACCACCACCGGCCCGCTCGGCCAGGGCCTGGGCAATGCCGTCGGCATGGCGATCGCCGAGCGGCACCTGGCCACCGTCTTCGGGCAAGAGGTCGTCGATCATCACACCTACGTGCTCGCCTCCGACGGCGATCTCATGGAGGGCATCAGCCAGGAGGCGATCGCGCTCGCCGGGCACCTCAAGCTCAACAAGCTCGTGGTGCTGTTCGACGACAACGGCATCTCCATCGACGGGCCGCTGTCGCTGGCGGATTCGGTGGACCAGGTGAAGCGTTTCGAGGCTGCCGGCTGGGCGGCGACCCGCGTCGACGGGCACGACCCCGAGGCCATCGCCAAGGCCATCGCCGCGGCGCAAGCCTCCGCGCGGCCGTCGCTGATCGCCTGCCGCACCACCATCGGCTTTGGCGCCCCCAGCAAGGCCGGCACCGAGAAGAGCCACGGCTCGCCGCTCGGCGCCGACGAGATCAAAGGCGCGCGCGAACGACTGGGCTGGCCGGAGCCCGCCTTCGTCATTCCCGCGGATGTCCTTGCGCTGTGGCGCAACGCCGGCAAGGCGGGCAAGGCCGCGCATCAAAGCTGGAACGATCGTTTCGCGGCGATCCCGTCCGCCCGCCGCGCCGAATTCGAGCGCCGCCTGCGCGGCGAGCTGCCGACGGAACAACTCGCCGCGGCGGTGCGCGCGGCGAAGGAGAAGCTCGCCGCAACCCCGAAAGAGACCGCGACCCGCGCCGCATCGGAAACCGCGCTTGAAACCCTGACCGTTGCGGTGCCCGAAATGATCGGGGGGTCGGCGGACCTCACCGGCTCCAACAACACCAGGCCGAAAGGCATGGCGGTGCTCTCCGCCGCTGATTATTCCGGCCGGTTCATCCATTACGGCGTGCGCGAGCACGGCATGGCATCGGCCATGAACGGCATGTCGCTGCATGGGGGAATCATCCCCTATTCCGGGACGTTCCTCGTGTTCTCCGACTACTGCCGGCCGGCCATCCGGCTGGCCGCGCTCGCCGGCCTGCGCGTCATTCACGTGATGACGCATGATTCGATCGGGCTCGGCGAGGACGGCCCGACCCACCAGCCGGTCGAGCACCTCGCTGCGCTGCGCGCGATCCCGAACCTGTTCGTCTTCCGCCCGTGCGACACGGTCGAGACGGTGGAATGCTGGCAGCTCGCGCTGCAGAATGCACACGCCCCCAGCGTGCTCGCCCTGACCCGGCAGAACCTGCCGCAGTTGCGGCTCGGATTCGACGACGCCAACCGCTGCGCCGCCGGCGCCTATGAGATCGCGCCCGCCGAGAAGAAAGATCCCGAGGTCTCGCTGTTCGCGACCGGATCGGAGGTCGCAATCGCGGTCGAGGCGCGCAAGCTGCTGCAGGAGCGCGGGGTGGCCGCGCGCGTCGTTTCGGTGCCCTGCTTCGAGCTCTTCAGCGCCCTCCCCGCCGCCGAGCGGCAGAAAGTCGTCGGCACCGCCAAGGTCAAGGTCGCGGTCGAGGCCGCGGTGCGGCAAGGCTGGGACGAGATCATCGGCTCGGACGGCGCCTTTGTCGGCATGACCTCGTTCGGCGCGAGCGCGCCGGCCAAGGACCTCTACAAGCATTTCGGGATCACGCCGCAAAAAGTAGCCGAGGCCGCGCTCGCCAAGCTGGGGAGGACTTAAAGCCGCCGCCGGCGCGATTATCTATTAAGGTGCATGCCGCCAGGGAGAGCGGGCGGTAAAGGGGAGTGAAGGAGTCGGGAATGTCAGTTCGTGTCGCCATCAACGGGTTCGGGCGGATCGGCCGCAACGTGCTCCGCGCCATCGCCGAAGCAGACCGCGGGGACATCGAGGTCGTCGCCATCAACGATCTCGCGCCGGTCGAAACCAATGCGCATCTGTTGCGGTTCGATTCCGTGCACGGCCGCTTCCCCCGCGAGGTCAAGGTCGTCGGCGACTCGATCAGCGTCGGCAACGGCATGATCAAGGTGACCGCCATCAAGGACCCGGCGACGCTGCCGTGGAAGGAACTCGGCATCGATATCGCGCTCGAATGCACGGGCATCTTCACGTCGAGGGAAAAGGCCGCGGCGCACCTCACGGCCGGGGCCAAACGCGTCATCATCTCCGCGCCCGCCGACGGCGCGGACCTCACGGTGGTCTACGGCGTCAATCACGACAAGCTCACCAAGGAGCACAAGGTCATCTCCAACGCCTCGTGCACGACCAACTGCCTCGCGCCCGTCGCCAAGGTGCTCAACGACGCCGTCGGCATCGACAAGGGCTTCATGACCACGGTGCATTCCTACACCAACGACCAGCCTTCGCTCGACCAGGTGCACAAGGACCTCTAC
>DASQJU010000020.1:0-12172 GCA_035630915.1 Allosphingosinicella sp. | reverse complement strand
GATTCGGGCGATCGCTCGGATCTGTTGGGTGATTGGCCGCAGCCCGAAAGGGCCGTGGCGGCGAGAAGCAGAACCAGGAAAGGACTCGAACGGCGCACGATCTGTCTCCTGCTTGTTTGTCGTTACTCTATCAAATCAGTTGAGAAAGGCAACATGCAACATCCATAGCAATTAAAGCTATTTAGGCTGACTCGGCGGTGGCGGCTGGAACCGGCAGCCACCGCCAGACGACTCGGCAAACCAGCCAGATCACCGCCAGCGCGGCCAGCCAGGGAATGAGCGTGATCAGCACGATCAGCAGCATCGTTGCCCCGTCGACGAAATTCTCGCCGGCGCGCTGCATCGTCTGGCCGATCGTCGGCCGCCGGGCGAACCCGGGGACGAGGTCGCCCGAGCCGTAGCGGAAGGCCATCGGCGTCGTCGCCAGCGATTCCTGCTGCGCCTCGCGGCTGTCGCGGAGCGAGCGGATCCGGTCGCGCAGCTGCCGCGCCTCATAGTCGAGTTGCCCGCGCTCCTCGGTGGAGAGGGTTCGGGCGAGCCGCGCCTCGAGCCGGGCGAGGCTTGCCTCCAGCTCGACGAGGCTGCGCCCGGCGGCGCGAATCTCGCCCGCGACATCGTTGCCGCCGATCTCGCTCTCGGTCAGCATGCCCTCGGCGTGGACCACCGCCTCGACGCCCCGGCGGCCGAACAGGCGGGCGATTCCGGGGTCGACCTTCAGCGCCAATGTCGCCTCGATGTCGCGATCGTTTACGACCCGGTAGAGCATGCCCGTGATCCGGCAGCGGGCGAGCGTGAGCCGCTCGCACATCTGAATATGCTGCTCCTGCACCGCGGCGATGCGAGGGGCGGGGAGGCGGAACGCGTAGCGATAGTTGAAGGCGACGCCGGGTGCCGCGCTCGGCCCGACATTGGGGCCGGCGACGACGATCCGCGCGGGGACAGGCAGCGGGTCGGCGGGCACGAACTCGACCGGCGGCAGCGCCGCTGGCGGCGCCGGCATGGCGGATTCGCGCACGATCAAAGCGGCGGGGTTGCCCATGAAGCGATAGCGTTGCGGCGCGGTCGCCGCGACGATCAGATAGCCGAGGATCAGGACGATCAGCCCGCAGAGCAGAACGGCGATCAGGCGGGGGCGGTTCATGGTCATCGCGCATCTCCCTTCAGAAAGGAGATGATATTATATATCATAATAGGAAACAAGCGGCTCGCGTCGGGGAATCGGCGCTGCTAGCGAAGCCGCATGAGTGACATTCCCGATTCCGTCGTCGACGCCCCGTTCGACGACGCTCTTTCCCAGCGCTACCTCGTCTACGCCCTCTCGACGATCACCGCCCGCTCGCTGCCCGATTTGCGCGACGGGCTGAAGCCGGTCCACCGGAGGCTGCTCTGGGCGATGCGCCTGCTGAAGCTAGATCCGGCTTCGGGCTACAAGAAATGCGCGCGCGTCGTCGGCGACGTGATCGGCAAATATCATCCGCACGGCGATCAGTCGGTCTACGACGCGATGGTCCGCCTCGCCCAGGATTTCTCGCTTCGCTACCCGCTCGTCGACGGCCAGGGCAATTTCGGCAATGTCGACGGCGATAACGCCGCGGCGATGCGCTACACCGAGGCGCGGCTGACCGCTGCGGCGGGCGAGCTGATGGCCGGGCTCGACGAAGGCACGGTCGGCTTCCGCCCCACCTACAATGGCGAGGAAGAGGAGCCGGAGGTGTTTCCGGGCCTGTTTCCGAACCTGCTCGCCAACGGCGCCAGCGGAATCGCGGTGGGCATGGCGACGAGCATCCCGCCGCACAATGTCGCCGAAGTCGTGGACGCCGCCATCCTGCTGATCGACGAGCCTCACGCGGACGACGCCGCGCTGATGCAGAAGGTCGCGGGCCCCGATTTCCCGACCGGCGGGCAGATCGTCGACAGCCCCGAGGCGATCGCTTTGGCCTATGCGACCGGGCGCGGGTCGTTCCGAGTCCGTGCGCGCTGGACCCTCGAGAAGGGCTCCCAGGGCAGCTGGACGGCGGTCGTCACCGAGATTCCCTATCAGGTGCCCAAATCCAAGCTGATCGAGCAGATCGCCCAGCTGATCGCCGACAAGAGGCTGCCGATCCTCGCCGACGTGCTCGACGAATCCGCCGAGGAGATCCGGATCGTGATCGAGCCGCGCAGCCGGACGGTCGATCCCGAGCTGCTGATGGACAGCCTGTTCCGGCTGACCGACCTCGAGGTGCGCGTGCCGCTCAACCTCAACGTGCTCGACGCCAACCGCACGCCGCGGGTGATGGGCCTGAGGCAGGTCCTGACGGAATGGCTCCGATTCCAGATCGAGGTGCTGGTCAACCGCTCCAACCACCGCCTAGCCAAGATCGCCGACCGGATAGAGCTGCTCGACGGCTATCTGGTCGCTTATCTGAACCTCGACCGGGTGATCCAAATCATCCGTGCCGAGGACGAGCCCAAGCCGGTGCTGATCGCCGAATTCGCGCTGAGCGACCGCCAGGCGGAGGCGATCCTCAACATGCGGCTGCGGAGCTTGCGCAAACTCGAGGAGATGCAGATCCGCGGCGAGCGCGAGAAGCTCGAGGCGGAGAAGGCGGATCTCGAGAAGCTGGTCGCGTCGGAGGCGCGGCAGAAGACCCGGCTCAAGAAGGAGCTGACCGCGCTCAAGGACCGCTATGGCGGCTGGACCGAAATCGGCCGGCGGCGCACCCTGATCGAGGAGGCCGGCCCGGCGCGCGAGATCCCGCTCGAAGCGATGATCGAGCGCGAGCCGGTGACGATCATCCTTTCCAAGCGCGGCTGGATCCGGGCGATGAAGGGGCATGTCGACGCCTCCAACGCCGAGGCGCTGAAGTTCAAGGAAGGCGATGGCCTCGCTTTCCCGCTGCTCCACGCCCACACCACCGACAAGCTGCTGCTCGCCTCGTCGGACGGCCGCTTCTACACACTCGCCGCCGACAAATTGCCCGGTGGGCGCGGCTTCGGCGAGCCGGTCAAGCTGATGGTCGACATCGAGGGCGAGGGGAATGTCGTCGCTCTGCTCAGGGCGGCGGGCGCGGAGAAGCTGCTGGTCGCCTCCTCGGACGGCCGCGGGTTCGTCACGTCGGCGATTGGGGCCGTTGCCGAGACCCGCAAGGGCAAACAGATCGTCAATCTGCGGCCGGGCGCCAAGCTCAAGGTGGTGCGGCCGCTCGCCCCGGACGAGGATTATGTCGCGGTGGTCGGCGAGAATCGCAAATTGATCGTCTTCCCGCGCGAGGAGCTGCCCGAAATGGGCCGGGGTCAGGGGGTCCAGCTGCAGCGCTACCGCGACGGCGGGCTCTCCGACGTGAAAGCGTTCAACAAGGAAGCGGGCCTGTCCTGGCCGATGGGGGGCGAGGGCGGCCGCGTGCGGACCGAGAATATGGATCCGTGGCGCACGGCGCGCGGCGCGGCCGGCCGCATGCCGCCGACCGGTTTCCCGCGCGACAATCGTTTCTGATCCGGTAAGATTACCGCCCTGGACCGGGCGATTCCTCAACGGGGCGTTAACCCTGTTCCTCTATCGCCCGTTCCATGCAGGCTGCAGCAGCGCATAAGAAGGGAAAGGGGACGGCCAAGACGGCCGCGCCCCCGTTCGACATTCCCGACGACCTGCGCAATCACATTCTCGGCATCATGGAAACCGTCCGCCAGGGCTATCTCGATGCCCTGCCGATCGCCGCGGCGATCATCACCATGGACGGCGGCGCGCCGTGGATCGAGTGCGCCAACGATCATTTCCGCTTCATCGCCGAGTGGGACGAGCGGCTCGGCGACCGGCATGTCAGCCAGGTGCCGCTGCTTCGCTCCGGCCCTGTCGGCACCCGCCTCGCGGCCTTCCTGACCGGCAGCGAAACCGCCCACCAGTTCGACACCGCCGACGGTCGAAGCATCGGCGGCCGCCATTTCACCGTGCGCTTCGCCCAGCTCAAGGTCGTCGCCGGCCAGCCGCCCCGCTACCTCGTCACACTGATCGACAAGACCGCGCAGATCGAGACCGAGCGGAGCCTGCGCTCGGAGATGCTGCGCGACACCCTGACCGGCCTCCCCAACCGCTTCGCCTTCAACGAGAAGGTCGACGCGGTGCTGACCGATCCGACCTTCCGCGAGGGCAGCTACGCCGTGCTGGCGGTCGACATGACCCGCTTCAGCCGGGTCAACGAATGCATGGGCGCGATGGCCGGCGACGAGCTGCTGATCACCTTCGCCCGCCGCCTCGTCTCGGCGCTGCGGCCGAGCGATCTGCTCGCCCGGACCTCGGGCGACGAGTTCGGCATCCTGATGCGGCTCGACCGCGGCCCGGGCGACGCGCTGCGCGCCGCCGAGCGCATCAAAACGGTTCTAAGCCTGCCCTTCCGCCTGTCGGACCTCGAGATCAGGGTCGATTGCGCGATCGGCTGCGCGATGCTCAACCAGGGCGTGGCCAGCGCGGACGAGGTGTTCCGCAACGCCCAGTTCGCGCTCAAGAACGCCAAGAAGCTCGGCACGACCCAGGTCTATGAGGCGGTCCAAGCCGCCGAGGTCCGCCGCCGCTTCTCCATGGAAACCGAGCTTCGCGTGGCGATCGAGAGCGACCGGCTGACGCTCGCCTACCAGCCTCTGGTGGACCTGCGGACCGGTCGCGTCTCTGGCTTCGAGGCGCTCGCGCGCTGGACCGACGAGGAGGGGCGAGTGATTCCGCCCGCCGATTTCA
Organism: Allosphingosinicella sp.; assembly: GCA_035630915.1. Classification (GTDB taxonomy): domain Bacteria; phylum Pseudomonadota; class Alphaproteobacteria; order Sphingomonadales; family Sphingomonadaceae; genus Allosphingosinicella. Next base: position 7,464 of record DASQJU010000020.1, on the reverse strand, counting down.
TCCCGGTCGCCGAGGAATCGGGCCTGATCGTCCAGCTCGGCCGCTGGGCTCTAGACACTGCGACGCGAACCCTCGCCGAATGGGACCGCGCGACCGGCGTTGAGCTGCCGATCGGGGTCAGCGTCAACATGTCCCCGATCCAGATCAGCCGAGACGACGTCGCCGCCGCCGTGTCCGCCGCGCTCGCCGCGAGCGGCATTTCGGGCAAAAGACTCACCGTCGAGCTGACCGAAAGCGCGATCATCCAGGATCCGGAGCGCGCGGCCAAGGCGCTCAATGCGCTGAAGCGCCTCGACGCGCGCGTCGCGATGGACGATTTCGGCACCGGCTATACCAGCCTCGCCTCGATGCAGCTGCTGCCGATCGATGCGCTCAAGATCGACCAAAGGTTCGTCGGCGGGATGATCGAGGACGGCGACTCCGCGGCCATCGTCCACGCCATCCTCAGCCTTGCCAAGGCGCTCGGCATGGAGACGACCGCCGAGGGGATCGAAACCGCCGAACTCGCCCACGGCCTGGCCGAGCTCGGCTGTACTTATGGGCAAGGTTATTATTTCTCGCAGGCGCTGACCGCCGACGATGCGTTGGCTTATTGGCTCGCGCGCAGCGCCTGATCGACGTGCCGCCGCGCCAGCGCGCGAACCATCTCTACATCTCCTGAAAACCCGTCCGCGGCCCAGTCGCGCTCGATCGCCTGGAGCGTCGCGGCGACCGCCGGGCCCGCCTCGAGGCCCATGGCGACGAGGTCGCCGCCGCCGACCGGCAGCCGCGGCCGTTTCCATATTTCCAACGCAGCCAGATCGGGCGGGGGCGCCCCAGCGTGAAGAAGGAAGCGGTCGATCGTCTCAGCCGCGCCGATCCGGTAAGCGAGCAGCTCCGGCGTCTCGAGCTCGGTCCGCGCGGCCGAGACCAGCCGTCTGGCGAGCCGCTTGGACAGGCGGAGCCGCGCCGCGATGTCGGCGGCCACCTCCGGATCGGCGGGCACCAGTGCCGCCAGACGCCTGATGGCTTCCGGGGCGATGCCGGCCCCCCGTTCGGCCGCGACCAGCGCGGCGAGCCGATCCGCCGAGTCGATTTCGGGCAGGACTGGCCTGAATATGCCGCGCGCGACCATCAGCGCCGCCGTCGGCGCGGGATCGGGCAGGGCAAGCAACTTGAGCAGCTCGTCGGCGATCCGCTCCCGGGAGAGCGCCATCAGATCGTTGGCGCGCGCAGCGCACGCCTCCAGCCCCGCCGGCTCGGGTTCCCCGCTGCCGAACCGGGCGTGGAAGCGGAAGAAGCGCAGGATGCGTAAGTGGTCCTCGGCGATGCGCTGCAGCGGTTCGCCGATGAAGCGGACGGTGCGCGCCGCGAGGTCGTCCATCCCGGCGAAATAATCGAATACCGCACCGTCGGCGGGGTTCGCCGAGAGCGCGTTGATCGTGAAATCGCGCCTCGCCGCGTCCTCGCGCCAGTCGTCGGTGAAGGCGACAGTCGCGCGGCGGCCGTCAGTGGAGACGTCGCGCCGCAGTGTCGTCACCTCGACCGGCGCGCCACCGATGACCGCTGTGATCGTGCCGTGAGCGATGCCCGTCGGCACCGCCTTGATCCGCGCGCGCTCGAGTCGGGCCAGGACCGTCTGAGGCGTCAGGCACGTGGCGAGATCGACGTCGCTGACCTCCAGGCCGAGCAAGGTGTCGCGCACGCAGCCGCCGACGAAGCGGGTTTCGCCCTTGTCTGCGCCCAGCGTGCGGAGCAACCGGTCCATTCCAGGGCGCGACCGCCAGGGCGCGTCGGGCAGCTTCACGCGAGCACCAGCCGCCGGCCGAGATTGACGATCATCGCCGCCGTCGCTCCCCAGATTCGGCGCCCTTCATAGTCGATCTCATAATAATGCCGCTCCCGCCCGCGCCAGAAAGCGGTCCGCTCGTGCTGATGCGCCGGATCGAGCAGATAGTGAAGGGGCGCTTCGAACAGGTCCGCCACTTCACCGGGATGCGGCGCGAGAGGGAGATCGGGGGGGACGATGCCGACCACTGGAGTGACCTCGAAGCCCGTCACAGTGCGATAGACGTCGGCGAGGCCGATCACCTCGACGGCCTCTGGCGGCAGGCCGATCTCTTCCTGTGCCTCGCGCAGGGCGCCGCCGATGGGGCCATCGTCGCCGGGATCGATCCGGCCGCCGGGGAAGCTGATCTGGCCGGGATGCTTGCGCATCGTTTCCGGGCGCAAGGTGAGCAGCACGGTCGGCTCTGGCCGATCGACCACCGCCACCAACACGGCCGCCAGGGTGATTCCAGCGCCGCGCTCCTCCTCGTCGAGCACGTCGCCGGCGATCAGCTCGGGGAAGCCCTTGTGGCCGAGCTCCAGGGCCGTCCTCAGGCGCGCGGCGAGGTTCATGCGGCGGGTTCGAACGGGAAGAAGACGCCGCCGCTCCACAGGCCGGGAGGATCGGCGCCCTCGGCCAGCGCCAGCGCCGCCAGCTCGTAATAGACCGGGCGGGCGAGGAGGGCGTCGAGGCCCGCGCGCACCTCGAGATAGGGGTGGGGGCCCTCGTCGAAGCGAATCCGGTGCTCGGGCCCGGACACCGCCAGATCGCCAGTGTTGAGGCGAAAGGCGAGATTGCGCGCCCGGCCTTCGCCTTCGCTCTTCACCTCGACCGCGACGAACGGGGCGTCCTCAACCGCGATGTCGAGCTTCTCGGCCGGCGTCACCAGCACGAAGCGGCCGTCGCTCTCCCGGCGCAAGATCGTCGAGAACAACCGCACCATCTCGGGCCGACCGATCGGACTGCCCTCGTGATACCAGGTCCCGTCCCGCGCGATCCGCATCGCGCTGTCGCCGCAATGGGTCGGGTTCCAGGAATGGACCGGCGGAAATTTCCGCTCCTCCGCCAGCCGCGCGATGTCGCCGAGGCTGAGGCCGGCAAGATCGGTGGGTGCGGGAGCCATGGGCATGAGCGCGATGTAGCCGCCCGGCTGGCCATGCGCAAAGCGGGCCGCTAATCGGCTGGACATGGAGTTCGAAGGGCCACGGACCGCGATCGTCACGGGGGGCGCCAGGAGGATCGGCGCCGAGATCGTCCGCGCGCTCGCTGCCGACGGCTGGCACGTGCTGATTCACTACCATCGCTCGAAGGCCGAAGCCGAGGCCCTGGCGCGCGAGGTCGGCGAGGCTACGCTGGTCGCGGCCGATCTCTCGGATCCCATGGCCGCCGCGACGGTCCTCGATGCGGCCAAGGGCCTTCCCCCGCTCCGCCTGCTGGTCAACAACGCCTCGCTCTTCGCCCATGACGACGTCCGCGATTTCACGGTCGACAGCTGGGCGGCGCATCTCGACGTTAATTTGCGGGCGCCGGCTTTGCTGTCGCGCGCCTTCGCCGGGCAAACGGGGAAGGGGCTGATCGTCAACCTGCTCGACGCCAAGCTCGCGGCGCCCAATCCGGATTTCTTCAGCTACACGATCTCCAAGATCGGCCTGGCCGGTCTCACCGAGCTTTGCGCCCGCGCCTTCGCGCCGGGAATCCGAGTGAACGGGATCGCGCCGTCGGTGACGATGGTTTCCGGGCCCCAGAGTCGGGAGAATTTCGACAAGGTGCACGGCCTGAACGCGCTCGGGCGCGGCGTCGAAGTCGGCGAGATCGTCGCCGCTTTGCGCTTCATCATCGCCACGCCCAGCATGACTGGGCAGACGATCCTGCTTGACGGAGGGCAGCGTTTCCTCTCCCTGCCGCGCGACGTCCAATTCCTGGAGCAGACATGACCAATTTCGCCGTGAGCCTCGACGGGCTCGTCCCCGACCGGCTCGCGCCCAAGACGCGCAAGATCGTGCTCGAGGGCTACGAGCTCCCCGTCGACATCGGCTTCCACGATTTCGAGATCGGCGCTCCGCAGCGGCTCAGCGTCACCGTCGAGGTGTGGGTCGACGAACGCAGCTTCGCGGACCAGGACGAGCGCTCCGGCGCGTGGGACTATGATTTTCTGCGGACCGAGATCGGCGCCCTCGCCAAGGACCGTCGTTTCAACCTGCAGGAGACGTTCGTGCGCGAGGTCTACGACGTGATCGCCGCCCGGCGCGGAGTCACCGCGCTGCGCGTCTCCTCGCGCAAGCCCGATATCTATCCCGATTGCGCTGGCGTCGGAGTCGAGCTTTCCAGCTTTTAGCGGCGCACGCGAGTGCGCGCGCAAGGGCCGAGGCCGTCGATCACGACCCGGTAATCGGCCAGGATCGAACGCGCTTCTTCGGGGCCGGCCTCGCTCAGCGATTGCCGGGGCAGGCGCGCCGGCAGGGTGCAGGCGAGCCGATACCACAGCAACGTGTCGGGTGCCGGCGGCGCGGCGGCCTCGTCGACGATCTCCGACAGCGCCACGGACCAGCGCGGCCGCTGGCCGGGGCGCCGCAGGATGTTGATGGAGATCGGCCGCTGATCGGCGGTCTGGAGGAAGATCTGGGTCTCGCCCTCGCCGGGGATCGAGCCCTCGACGTGGAAGGCGCGGCCGATGCCGGTGATTCGCGGCGGCGCGCCGGAAGCTGCCGATTCGCGCAATATGGCGCGCAGTGCATCGGCGGTGGCCGCGCTGTAAGGGATTTGCGCGTCGGGCGCGGCGAGCCTCAACTCCCCCTCGCGGCCCGCCACCCGGCTGGCGAGCACCAGCATTTCGGCACGGCGCGGAGGCCGGGCCGCACGCCCGCGCGAATCATTGGGCAGGTCGACGAGATAGGTGACGCGGGCGGGCAGCCCGCCCGAGCCGCGAATCAGGGTCACGACGTCGGCCTCAACCAGAAAGCGGCGATGGCCGGGCAGGACGTTCGGCGCGAGCTCGGCGTCGAGCAGCTCCGCGCTCCGCAGGCGCAGGTGGACGGCGACCGGAGCGGCCAGAGCGAGGTCCGCGAGATCGGCATAGGTGAGGGCCGGCGGAGCGACGGGAACCGGTTGTGACTCAACGGGTTGCGCGATTGCGAGGGCGGCCGCGGCGGCAAGCATCCTGACCTTCATTTTTGTCCTTCGCTGGCTTTCAGAGGGCTGGCTAGGGGGCGACGCATTAACCAGTGATTGCGGCGGAAAACCGCCGTGGGTTATACCGTAACCAGAAGGATTGCTTCCGCCCAAGTGTCACGATAGAGACCACGACCGCAATTATCCGTTACACGGATGAACCGATGTCCGTCCGCGGCGTTGACGCGGGATCGGGGTCAGGCAGGTTTTGAGAGAGGGAGCGTGGCTGGTTAATGTCATACGTTGATCAGGGAATGTCCCAAGGCAGGGTGTATTCGATCATCGCGGTCGCGGTGTTGCATGCCGTCCTCGCCTACGTGGTCGTCACGGGTCTCGCCTACAATTTCGTCAAGAACGTAGCCGAGGATTTGAAGACCTTCGACGTGGAGGAGGAGCCGCCGCCCCCCGAGGAGCCGCCGCCCCCCGAGCAGCCGCAGGTGCAGCCGCCGCCCGTCGTGTCGCCGCCGCCGCTGGTGCGCATGCCTTCGCCGGCGCCGCCCATCCAGACGGTGACGAACGCGCCGCCGCCGGTGCTTACGCCGACCGCGCCGCCGGCTCCGCCGCCGGCCCCGCCGGCTCCGCCGCGCACCGTCGAGCCCGCTCGCGCCCGCGCCAACCTCGCCTCCTACGTCTCGGACGCCGATTATCCCGCCTCCGCGATCCGGAACGAGGAGCAGGGCACCACGGGCTTCACTCTGACGGTCGGCACCGATGGGCGCGTGTCCAATTGCTCGGTCACGTCGTCGAGCGGATCCGCCGCGCTTGATCAGGCGGTCTGCCGCATCATGCGCAGCCGGGCCCGCTTCACGCCGGCCCGCAACAATCTCGGGCAGCCGACCACCGATTCCGTAAGCAGCCGTATTCGCTGGGTGCTCCCGGAGGAATGATCCAACGACCAGCTTTCACCAAATTATTCTTTTAGACTGAGAGGGAAATTACAATGGCAGCACCAGCAGCAGGCGGCGAAAACCCCTATGGCCTGATTCCTGCGCTTCAGCAGGGCGGTCTCGTCGCGCAGTTCACCTTCGCCGTCATGGTCATCATGTCGGTCGGGTCCTGGTACATCTTCTTCGTGAAGCTGTTCGAGCAGCAGAAGATCATCAAGGAGGGCCGCCGCGCCCGGACCGTCTTCTGGCAATCGGCGAGCCTGCGCGAGGGCGCCAACAAGCTCGACAAGAACGGCGCCTACCGCCAGATCGTCGACGACGGCCTGATCGCCGAAGAGCAGCACAACAAGCTGACCGATCCGATCGACCAGCATGACTGGATGACCAACTCGCTGGCCCGCAGCCAGGGTGCGATCACCGCGAAGCTCACCAGCGGCCTCGCCTTCCTCGCCACCGTCGGTTCGACCGCGCCGTTCGTCGGCCTGTTCGGCACCGTCGTCGGCATCATCCGCGCGCTGATCCGTATCGGCTCCGCCGGCCAAGCGTCGATCGACGCCGTCGCGGGCCCGGTCGGCGAGGCGCTGATCATGACCGCCATCGGTCTGATCGTCGCGGTTCCGGCCGTGATGCAGTACAACTGGCTCATGCGCCGCAACAAGTCGATCGGCGAGGAGCTCCACAAGTTCGCCAACGACGTGCACGGCTACATGATGTCCGGCGGCGCCGTCCGTCCGTCGGTTGCGGCTGCCCGCCCGGCGGCTGGTCGCCCGGCCGCGGCGACGTCCACCGGCGCTGCAACGACCGCGCCCAAGGCGTAAGGAAGTCGGCGGCGGGGCGGTCGCCCGCCCCGCCGCGCCCTTCCCGGCGCCAGCCTACGGGCCGGCGCTGAAACAGAATAGGAAGCAACGAACATGGCAATGCAGGTCGGCGAATCCGGAGACGACGACTCCCCGATGTCGGACATCAACACGACGCCTCTCGTGGACGTCATGCTGGTCATGCTGATCATCTTCCTGATCACAGTGCCCGTCGTGCTGCAGTCGGTGCCGGTGCGTCTGCCGAAGGTGGAATTCGAGCCCACGATCACCAAGCCGGAAAACGTCAACCTGACGGTCAAGGCCGGCCCGGGGGGCGTTTGCGAGGTCTACTGGAATCTGACGCGCATGAACTCGCAGGAGTTGCTGGACCGCGCGGTGGCGGAGCTCGAGGCGCAGATTCGTAACGTCGGCGGCGTGCAGAACCTCAACGAGGAAAACATGCCGGAAGCGCATATCCGCGCCGACATCGACACGCCTTACCGCTGCGTCGGCGGCGCCATCTTCACCATGCAGCGCGCCGGCTATGCGCGGATCGGCTTCATTTCCGAGCCAGAGCCGCGCGGCGGCATCCGCCAGTGATCGGGACGAGACAGGAGTAACCCCAGATGTCCGCAAGCGTTCTCAATCCCGAATCAGCAGAACCGATGATGGAGATCAACACGACGCCGTTGATCGACGTCATGTTGGTGCTGTTGATCATGATCATCATGACCATCCCGATCCAGAGCCACGCGGTGAAGCTGGACCTGCCGCAGGATCAGCAGAACCCGAACCCGCCGCCTGT
>DASQJU010000019.1:0-5423 GCA_035630915.1 Allosphingosinicella sp. | reverse complement strand
GCAATGACGGCCATCCCCAGCAGCGGCGAAGCCATTTTCCTAATCATTATACCTCGGGGTCCTCGGTGATATTCTTTACGGTTTCCAATCTCCCTGAGAAATACTCGCGGCAGGGAGCTGCTTCGAGGACATACTATCAGGTTCTTGTCGACTTGCGGAGATCATGCTTTCCTCCCAAGGCAGTTCCCGGGACACAATACCTATTGAACGCCAGGAAGATGGATCCCGGATCAAGTCCGGGATGACGAAGGGGGGATTTAGCGCCGCCGCCTGCGCTCCGTCCCACTCGAACTCCGAGGGCAGCGGGAACCTGGTGTGGTTGGCGACCGGTCGCCGAGCTCCATGCGCGGCTGCCTCGCTCGCCGCGCTCGTCCCAGAAGACCATTGCCGTGATGCGGCGCCGGACCTCGTGTCAGCCGCTAGTGGCCGGCGCCTCCCGCACCCTCCCGCAGCTTGGCAAGCACCTGGTCCACACCGAAGCTGCCGGCCGCCTGGCTCGGCGGGAAGTCCTTGAACGTGGCGAGGAACTCCCCGACAATGGCCTGCGCCGGCACGCAGATGAATGCGTGGTCGAACCACCAGTCGTAATAGGTGTTCGAGGTGATGTCCGCCCGCTCGTATGGATCCGTCCGCAGGTTGAACAGCTTGGGAAACCGCATCGTGGTGAACGGCTCGCTCCAGACCCGAAGCGTTCCGCTGGCGCGCTGCTCGGAAAAGACGAACTTCCAATTGTCGTAGCGCATGGCGACCAGGTCTGAATCGTCGTTGAAGTAGAAGAATTCCTTGCGCGGGCTCTCCTTCGTCTCGCCGGTCAGCAGAGGCAGCAAATTGTAGCCGTCGAGATGGACCTTGAAGGTCGTGTCGCCGACCTTCATGCCCTTCTTGAGCTGCTCCTTGACGTCGGGAACGCCGGCGGCGGCAAGCAAAGTGGGCGCCCAATCGAGATGCGCGACGATCCCGTTCTCGATCCGGCCCGCCTCGATGTGGCCCGGCCACCTGACCATGCAGGGCACGCGATAGGCGCCCTCCCAGTTCGAGTTCTTCTCGTTGCGGAAGGGAGTCATCGCGCCGTCCGGCCAGGTGTTCATGTGCGGGCCGTTGTCGGTCGAGTACATGACGATCGTGTCGTCGGCGATGCCGAGCTCCTCGATCGCCTGGAGCACCGTCCCGACATTCTTGTCATGGTCGATCATCGTGTCGTGATACGGGCTCTGCCAGCGGCCCGCCTGGCCGATGCTCTCGGGCTTGGTGTGGGTGCGCAGGTGCATGTGGGTGAAGTTCACCCACAGGAACACGGGCTTGCCGGCCGCGTGCTGTCGCTTGAGGAAGTCGACCGAGCGCTCGGCGAAGTCGTCGTCGCAGGTTTCCATCCGCTTCTTGGTCAGCGGACCGGTGTCCTTGATCGTCTGCTTGCCGACCTTGCCGAAGCGCGGATCGACGGTTTCGTCGACCGTGTCGGTGGCCTTGCAGTCGAGCACGCCGCGCGGTCCGTAATTGGCGAAGAAATCCGGGAAATCCTTGGGATCGGGATAATCGGGCAGTTCCGGTTCCTCGGACGCGTTCAAATGATAGAGCGCGCCATAGAATTCGTCGAAGCCGTGGACCGTGGGCAAATGCTCGTTGCGGTCGCCGAGGTGGTTCTTGCCGAATTGCCCGGTGGCATAGCCCTGCGCCTTGAGCAGCTGGGCGATGGTCACGTCGCGCGCCTGGAGCCCCTGGGGGGCGCCGGGCATCCCGACCTTGGTGTTGCCGGTGCGGAAGCCGCATTGGCCGGTGATGAACGAGGAGCGCCCGGCGGTGCAGCTCTGCTCGGCATAGGAATCGGTAAACCGGATTCCCGCGTCGGCGATGCTGTCGATGTTGGGCGTTTCGTAGCCCATCAAGCCGTCCGAATAGGCGCTGACGTTCGACTGGCCGATGTCGTCGCCCCAGATGATGACGATGTTGGGTTTTCCGTCCGGCATGATGCCCTCCCGGTCGAATCCCGCCGGCGGCTATCACCGCCGCTGTCGCCCCGGCCATCGGGATTCACCCCGATCCGCTCCTGCGAATCCCCCCTAGGGGGCCGGATTCAGGCCGCCCCCGGCTCCCGCCGGTCCCGGTGCTTGAACTCCTCGAGATCGCGGCCGAGGAAGAAGCTGAGCAAGGTGCGGATCGCGCCGATCGCGGCGAGCATGCCGACCTCGTCCCAGGTCGGCGACACGATCGTCCGGATGAGGTCCGCGGCCAGCGCGAATTCGAGGGCGAGGATGATCCAGGCGGCGAAGCGCAGCCAGGTCTCGCGGATCGATTCCCGCACCTTTTGGCGGCGTAGCAATTGCCGGATCGTGTCGATCAGGGCCTCGATCGCGCCGACTACCAGCACGAGAACCATGACCAGCTCGATCGCGGTGGCGACCCATCCGGCGACGAGATCGAGCAGCGGCTCCATCGCGCCGCCATCGGCTCGGCAGGCTTGCCCGGCAATCGGGTGATTTCCCGATCGTGATGCGCGGCCCTAATCCAGATTAGGAACTCCACCCCCTTTGTCCCCGAACGGGATGGTGCGGCAATCGCGATTGGCGGGGGCGGCGGGCGCGGTTACACCCTCCCGATGGGAGCACCGCTCTTCATCCTTTCCTTCCGCCATCGCGACGAATTGTCGCGCCTTGCCGAGAGCGCGGGCTGGCAGCCGATCGCGGCGCGGCGGGCGGACAATGCCGAGGCGCGGTTCGTCGCCTCGGGCGCGTCGGTGGCGGTGATCGACGCGCGCGGGGCGCTGGCGGAAGGCGAGGAGGCGGTGCGCGCGGTCGCCGACGCGGCCGAGGCCAATGCGGCGGCTGTGCTCGTCCTGCTCTCGAAGGGCGACGCGGCGGCGCTCGAGGCCTTCCACCGCCACGGCGCGACGCATTTTCTCGTCAGCCCGTTTCCCGAGGGCCAGCTGATCCAAGCCCTGCAATTCGCCCGCCGCCACGCCGAGCGGGTCGGCGGCGATCTGCGCACCACCAGGCGCGCGGGCGAGGCCGCCGAGTCCGCCTCGTGGCGCTGGCAGCCGGGCTCGCGCAGCATCGACCTTTCCCCCGCGCTCGCCCGCCAGGTCGGCCTGGGCGGCGAGGACGGGGGGCAGCGGATCAGCCTGATGGACCTGTTCCGCAAGCTCGACCCGGAAGGGCGGCGCGCGGCGCGCGACGCGGTCGACCGGCTGATGGCGACCGGCGAGGCGACCGCCTTCGCCCATGACGAGGAAGGCGGCGAGCGGATCGCCCACCATGTCCGGCGCAGCGAAGGCGACGTGGTCGGCCGCACCGAGGCGATCCGGCGCGGGCCGGAAGGGCGCGACCCGCTGACCGGGCTCGGCGACGGTCGCGCCGCGCGCGCGTGGATCGCCGAGCGGCTCGGCAGCGACGCGCCGGGTCTGGTCGCCGTATTGATCTCGGTCAGCCGCTACGACGCGATCAATGCCGCGTTCGGCCGCCAGACCGGCGACGCGGTGCTGCAGGCGGTGGCGCGGCGGATCGAGCGCCATGTCGGCGGAAGCGCGGCGCCGCGGCTGGTGGCGCGGATGGCGGGGGCCGAGTTCGCAGTGCTGCTGGCCGCGCCGGCGAGCGTCGCCGACGGCCGCTTCCTCGCCGGCGAGCTGGTCGAGGCGATCGGGCGGCCGTTCATCTCGGGCGACCATGTCATCGCGCTCGGCAGCCGCGCCGGGGTCGCCGGGGCCGAGCCTGGCGACGATGCCGCGGCCTTGCTGCGCCGGGCCAGCGCCGCGCTCGCCGAGGCCGGCGAGGACGGGGCGCCGGTGCGTGTGCTCGAGGAAGGCGCCGAGAGCGCCACCGCGCGCGGCGACCGGCTCGAGGTCGATCTGCGCCGGGCGCTCGACCAGGACGAGATCGAGATCCGCTTCCAGCCGCAGGTCTCGGTCACGAGCGGGGAGATTACGGGCGTCGAGGCGCTCGCGCGCTGGAACCACCCCCAATATGGCGAGCTCGGCGCGGCGACCCTGTTCGGCGTGGCGGAGGGCTCGGATTATCTCGCCCAGCTTTCGGACCATGTGCAGCGCAAGGCGATCGCCGAGGCGGCGGCGTGGCCGGCGGCGCTCGGCCACCTGCGGCTCGCGGTCAACATCACCGCCACCGACATCGCCCGCCCGGGGTTCGCCGCCCAGTTCCTCGACGCGGTGCGCGAGAGCGGTTTTTCGCCGGACCGGCTGACGGTCGAAGTCACCGAGAGCGGGCTGATCGAGGATCTGGCGGCGGCGGCGGCCCTGCTCGCCGAGCTCAGGAGCGGCGGCCTGCGCGCGGCGATCGACGATTTCGGCACCGGCTATTCGAGCCTCGCGTACCTCAAGGCGCTGCCGCTCGATTATCTCAAGCTCGACAAGCGCCTCAGCCAGGACATTGCCGGGTCCCCGCGCGACCGGGTGGTGGTCAGGAGCGTGATCGAAATGGCGCGTTCATTGGGCCTCGGCGTGATCGCCGAGGGGGTGGAGACCGAGGAGCAATTGGCCCTGCTCGCCGAGGAGGGGTGCACGCTCTACCAGGGCTATTTGTGTTCGCCGCCGGTGACGACGGAGGAACTGGCGGCGCTGATGGCGCGAACCGAAGCCGCCTAGCGGAGGCGGCCGTATTGCTCCATGCCGGCCGAGGCGCCGAAGGTGGCCGCGGCGATCGCCATGGCGGGCAGGGCAGCCGGCGCCGCATCGCCCGGGGCCTCGTTGTAGATGAAGCCGGCCGTCCGGTTGGCGCGCAGGCCGAGCGAATGCTGCGGCGCGTACCAGACGCGGACCTCGCTCCAGTCGCCGTTCTCAGAGACGTCCTCGGCGAGCGCGCGGCGCTCGATCCGGCCGGGGCCCGACCAATTGGCGTGGTTCAGATAGACGTGGCGGTCGTCGACGATCTCGGCGACGACGGCGACATGGCCGATGGGCATGGCGCGCGAGGGCTGGAAGGCGAGCACCGCGCCGACCTGCGGCTCGGACCCGCGGCGGTAGCGGCCCGCCGCCTGATCCCACCAGGTCCCGGCATTGCCGTGAATCTCGATCCCGGACTGGGCCCGCGCATAAGGCGCGCATTGCAGCGCGGCGGCGGCCGGAGTCGCGGCGGCAGTGGCCAGCCCAAGGGCTAACAGGATGCGAAGCGCGAAGCGCGTGATGGACGGCGAAAACGACATGAATCCCCCCGGACCCCGGAATGAGGTCACCCTACAGGGATTCGCTGAAGCAAATAGCCACGGGCGGGTCGGCACATCCCGGCGGCTGAACGGTTCGTCCCGGTCGGCGGCCGAAGCGCAGAACGGAGGTTAATGCAGCGGCGCGCCGGACTACCCCAGAATCTTCGCCAGGCCCTTCGACAATTGCAGCGCACCGTTGAGGCGGGATTCGGCGTCGGGCCAGCCGCGGGTGATGACCAGCTTCGAATCCGGGCGCAGCTTGGCCGTGCCCTTGAGGC
>DASQJU010000018.1:0-6890 GCA_035630915.1 Allosphingosinicella sp. | reverse complement strand
CAGCTTCGCCGCTTCGGCGCCGGCGGCAGCGGAACATGCTCCGCGATCGGGACTGCGCTGTTACTCGCCATCTCTACCGGCGCTTATCTAGCGGCAGAGCGGCGCGGGGACCAGTAGGGATGACCCGCAGCTTGACTCTGTCGGGCAACAAGCGGAACATAAAGCGAACAAGAGAGTCCGAGTCGCATGAACGCTTCGTCCGCCAGGGACGCGCGTCTCGCCGCCCTGCGCGCCGAGATCAACGCGATCGAAAGCGCCGGCTTCGCCGGTGGCGATCGGCCGTGCCTGGCCTTCGGCGTCGCGGAGGTTGATGCCCGGCTGGCCGGCGGCGGGCTGGCGGCCGGGCTGCACGAGGCCTCGGCGGCCGCGCCTTCGCTGGGCGACGAGGCGGCGGCAACCTTGTTCCTCGCTTCGATCGCCGCGCGCTTCTCGCGCCGGGAAGGCGCGGCGGGGCAGGTGCTCTGGGCGCTGGCGCGGCGCGATCTGTTCGCGCCCGGCCTCGCTCAGGCCGGGCTGACGCCCGATCGCCTGCTCTACGCCCAGTGCCGCAACGACGAAGAGGTGCTGGCGGTGATGGAGGAGGGGCTGCGCCACGGCGCGCTCGCCGCAGTGATCGGCGAGGCGGGCCGGGCCGGAATGGCGTCCCTGCGCCGTCTCCAGCTGGCTGCCGAGGAGGGCGGGACCGCGGCCCTGCTGCTGCGGCGCTGGCGCAAGGTCGGCGCCGATCCGCTTGGGCATCCTTCCGCGGCGCTCACCCGCTGGCGGATCGCCTGCGCGCCGTCCGCGCCTCTGCCGTTCGCGGCGGAGATCGGCGACGGCCTCGGTCGCGCCCGCTGGCAGGTCGCTCTGGTTCGCCAGCGCAGCGGCCCGCCGCATGAATGGTTATTGGAGGCTCCCGATGCCGAGGCTCGCCTCGCTCTGGCTGCCCGATCTGGCGATCGACCGGATCAGGCGGGCCGAGCGCCGCTCCCCCTCGCCGCCGACGTCCGCGCCCAGGCTGCCTGACTCCGATCGGGTGCTGCCGGAGCGCGGCGGCGGCTGGCGGCCCGGCGCGCGCTGGGCCCGCGAGGCGCAGCCGCAGGCGCTTGCATTGCGCCGGGCCGAGGGCGCGCTGGTCACCGCGCACCGGCAGGGCAACCGGAACCTGCTCGCCGCCGTCTGCCCGCGCTCGCGTGCGCTCGGGCTCGAGCCCGGCATGCCGCTCGCCAAGGCCCGCATCCTCGTCTCCGGCCTCGACGTGCGCGCGGCCGATCCCGAAGGCGACGCCGCCTGGCTCCGCCGTCTCGGCCTGTTCGCCGCCCGCCGCTGGACTCCGCGCGCCGCCGTCTCGGGCCCGGACGGGCTCTGGCTGGACCTGACCGGAGTTGCCCATCTCTTCGGCGGCGAGCGGACGATGTGCGCGCGTATCCTCGCCTTCTGCCGCCGCTTGGGCTTCACTGCCCGCATTGGCGTCGCCGGCACGACCGGCGCCGCCCACGCCCTCGCGCGCTTCGGGCCGGAGCCGCTCGCGCTCTGCCCCGGAGGCCGCGAAGGCGACGCCCTCGCGCTCATGCCGCTCGCCGCCTTGCGCCTCGACGACAAGCCTCTGGCGGCCGCCCGCCGCCTCGGCCTCGAGCGCATCGGCGAACTGGTCGCCATGCCCCGCGCCCCGCTCCAGCGCCGCTTCGGCAGCACCCTCCTCCTCCGCCTCGACCAGGCGCTAGGCCGCGCGCCCGAGCCGTTCGATCCGATCGTCCCGGAGGAGCCGCCCTCGGTCCTCCTCCGCTTCCAGGAGCCGATCGCCAGCCCCGAAGCGATCGCCGAAGCCTGCGCCGAAGCGGCGCGCCGCCTGGTCCCGCTGCTTGCCGAATCCGGCCTCGCCGCCCGCCGCCTCGTCCTGGCTCTCCAGATCGTCGACAATAGCGTTCAATATCAAACAATAAGCCTCGCAAAAGCGACCCGTGACGGCGATCATCTGCGGCAACTCCTCTGCGCGATGATCGAGAAGATCGAGCCCGGCTTCGGCATCGAGCGCCTCCGCCTGATCGCCGCGCGCGTCGAGCCGCTCGGCGCCGAGCCAATCCCCGGCGCGATGGCCGGCGAAAGGCCCGTCCCCGATCTCGCCGCCTTGGTCGATCGCCTCGCCGTCCGCCTCGGCGCGCGCCGCATCCACCGCCTGACGGCCCTCGAAAGCGACCTCCCCGAGCGCAGCGTCGCTCGCGCCGGCCCGCTCACTGCGCCCGCCGCCTGGCCCGGCTGGCCCCGCCCCGTCTGCCTGCTCTATCCGCCCGAGCCGGTCGAGCAGGTGCTCTCGACCGTTCCCGACGGCCCGCCGCGCCGCTTCCGCTGGCGCGGCCGGGTTCATCAGATCGCCGCCGCCGACGGCCCCGAACGCGTTTACGGCGAATGGTGGCGCCACGAGAGCGAGCGGGCCGCCGTGCGCGACTATTTCCAAGTCGAGGATGTCGAAGGCGCCCGTTTCTGGCTCTACCGCAGCGGCGACAGCGAGGATCCGGCTACCGGCGACACAAGCTGGTACCTGCACGGGGTCTTCGCATGACCTATGTCGAGCTCCAGGCCGCGAGCCATTTCAGCTTCCTGCGCGGCGTCTCCAGCGCCGAGGCGCTGTTCATGGCCTCCCACAGGCTCGGCTACCGGGCGCTGGGCCTCGCGGACTGCAACACGGTCGGCGGGCTGATCAAGGGGCTCAGGGCGGCGGACGCGACCGGCGTCCGTTTGGTCGCCGGCTGCCGGCTCGATTTGATGGACGGTTCCGCGTTGCTGGTCTGGCCCGAGGACCGCGCCGCCTGGTCCCGGCTGACGCGCCTGCTCAGCACCGGCAAAAGCCGCGCCGACCGCAGGAAGGGCGAGAAGGGGCAATGCTTCCTCCATTGGGAGGATGTCGCCGCCTGGGGCCAGGGGTTGGTCGCCGCCCTGGTCCCCGATGAGGCGGACCATCTGACCGCCGTCGCGCTCGCCCAGATGGCCGACATTTTCGGGCCTCGCGGCCATCTCGCGCTCACCCACCGCCGCCGCCCCGGCGAGCTGAAGCGCCTCCACGCGCTCGACGCGCTGGCCCGCCGCCACGGCCTCAGGAGCCTCGCCACCGGCGACGTGCTCTACGACGGCCCCGACAAGCGCATGCTTCACGACGTGGTCACCGCGATCCGCGCGCATTGCACGATCGACGAGCTCGGCTTCCGCCGCGAGCGCTTCGCCGATCGCTATTTGAAGGCGCCGTGGGAGATGGAGCGCCGCTTCCGCGCCTTCCCGGACGCGATCCGGGCCAGCGCCGATATCGCCGAACGCTGCACCTTCAGTCTGCGCGAGCTCAGCTACCAATATCCCGCCGAGGTGGTGATGTCGGGCCGAACGCCGCAGCAGGCGTTGGAGCGGCTGACCCGCGATGCGCTCGTCGCCAAATTCCCCGAAGGCGCGCCGAAGGACTATGCTGGCCTGCTCGAGCACGAGCTTCGGCTGGTCGGGAAGCTCGGCTACGCGCCCTATTTCCTCACCGTCAATTCGGTCGTCCAATTCGCCCGGAGCCAGCAGATCCTCTGCCAGGGGCGGGGTTCGGCGGCCAATTCGATGATCTGCTATTTGCTCGGGATCACTTCGATCGACCCGATCAAGCACACGTTGCTGTTCGAGCGCTTCATCTCGGAGAACCGGAACGAGCCGCCCGACATCGACGTCGATTTCGAGCATGAGCGGCGTGAGGAGGTGATCCAGTGGATCTATGAGAATTACGGCCACGATCATGCCGCGTTGACGGCGGTCGTCAGCCGCTACCGCACGCGCGGCGCGGTGCGCGAGGTGGGCAAGGCGCTGGGGCTTTCAGAGGACGTGACCGCGACCCTTTCCGCCCAGGTCTGGGGCTGGTCGAACGAGGGCGTCGCGGAACAGCATGTCGAGGAGCTGGGCCTCGATAAAGACGACCCGCGCCTCGCGCTGACGCTCGAGCTGAGCCGCCAGCTGATCGATACGCCGCGCCATTTGAGCCAGCATCCGGGCGGCTTCGTCCTCACCCACGACCGGCTCGACGATCTCGTCCCGATCGAGCCGGCGGCGATGGTCGATCGCCGGGTGATCGAATGGGAGAAGGACGATCTCGAGGAGCTGAAGATCATGAAGCTCGACGTGCTTGGCCTCGGCATGCTGGGCTGCATGCGCCGCGCGTTTGATCTGTTGCGGGCGCACAAGTCGCTGGACATGAATCTCTGGTCCGATGCGCTGCAGCAGGATGATCCTTCAGTCTATGCGATGATCCAGAAGGCCGACACGATCGGCACTTTCCAGATCGAAAGCCGGGCGCAGATGTCGATGCTGCCGCGGCTGAAGCCGAAGCGATTCTACGACATCGTCATCCAGGTCGCGATCGTCCGCCCCGGCCCGATCCAGGGCGACATGGTCCACCCCTATTTGCGGCGGCGCGAGGGGAAGGAGGCGCCCGAATATCCCAAGCCGGAGCTCAAGGCCGTGCTCGAAAAGACGCTTGGCGTGCCGCTCTTCCAGGAGCAGGCGATGAACGTGGCGATCGTCGGTGCCGGCTTCACCCCGGCCGAGGCCGATGCGCTGCGCCGCTCGATGGCCACGTTCAAGTCGACCGACGGGGTCAGCAAGTTCCGCGCGCCGATGATCGAGGGGATGCTGAAAAACGGCTACACGCGCGATTTCGCCGAGCGCACGTTCAAGCAGATCGAGGGCTTCGGCAGCTACGGATTTCCCGAAAGCCATGCGGCGAGCTTCGCCAAAATCGCTTACGCCTCATCCTGGATGAAATGCCATCATCCCGACGTCTTCTGCGCGGCGATCCTCAACGCGCAGCCGATGGGCTTTTACGGCGTCGCCCAGCTCGTCCGCGACGCGCGCGATCATGGCGTCGAGGTGCGGCCGGTCTCCATCAACGCCAGCCGCTGGGATTGCACTTTGGAGGAGGGAAGCAGGCCCTGCCTCTCCGTCCGCCTCGGCCTCCGCATGGTGAAGGGCCTCGCCAACGATCATGGCGCGCGGATCGCGGCGGCGGCGATGGAAGCGCCCTTCGCCTCGATCGAGGAGGTGCTGGAGCGAACCGGCGTGCCCGCGGCCGCGCTGGAAAAGCTCGCCGACGCCGATGCCTTCCACTGTCTCGGGTTCGACCGACGGGCGGCCTTGTGGCGGGTGCGGGGACTGGGCGGCGCGTCGCTGCCGTTGTTCGCCGCCGCGGAGGCGCGCGGGCAGGAGCCCGAAGTGGCGCTGGCGCCAATGAGCGACGGGCGCGAGGTGGTCGAGGATTATCGCGCGCTTCAACTCTCGCTGCGCAGCCACCCGCTCGCCTTTCTTCGCTCGGAGCTGGAGCGCCGGGGCGTGACGCCGGCCGGCCGGCTCTCCCGCCTCAAGGACGGCGCCAGGGTCCATGTCGCCGGCATCGTCCTCATCCGTCAGCGGCCGGGCAAGGGCAACGTCACCTTCATGACGCTAGAGGATGAGACCGGCATCGCCAACGCGATTCTCTGGCAGCGCATCTTCGACGGCCACCGGCGGATCGTGCTCGCCTCGGCAATGGTCGGCGTGCATGGCGTCCTGCAGCGGGAAGGCCTCGTCACCCATATCGTCGCCGACCGGCTCGAGGATCTGACGCCATTGCTGCATCAGGTCGGCGCGATGCAATTCCCCCATCGCCCGAACCCGGCCGACGGCGCCCGCAATGGCGGCCGCGATCCCCGCGAGGAGCGCGCGCATTCCCTGTCCCTGCCCGTCTCGCCCGATGGCGG
Organism: Allosphingosinicella sp.; assembly: GCA_035630915.1. GTDB lineage: Bacteria > Pseudomonadota > Alphaproteobacteria > Sphingomonadales > Sphingomonadaceae > Allosphingosinicella. The sequence continues at coordinate 1,158 of DASQJU010000018.1, read as the reverse complement.
GCTGCGCATAAAATCGCGCAATTTCCATTGAGTTTCGGTTCCTCCCGCCTAAACGCTCCGGACCCCCAGCGGAGTCGTTCCATGCGTAGCTTCATCCTCGCCGCCGTCTTGATCGCCGCACCGGCGGCCGCCCAGCAGCAGCCCCGGCTCGGCCAGCGGACGACCTCGCCCGAGGCGATGGTCGCGCAGATGAACCGGGCGTCGCCCGAGGACGAGATGCGCGAGCAGATCGCCGCGGCTGAGGCGCATCCCCTCGGCAGCGCCCAAAATCCGATCCGCGTCGCCGGCCCCGACGGCGAGCGCGCCTATCTCGCGCGGCTGCGCTGCCCCGGCGGCTCCGTGCCGCGCATCGGTCCGCGCGGCGAGGGCGGCGTCGGCGCCTATGGCTCGGTGGTTTCAGCCTACGAACTCGGCTGCGGTGACAGCATCAGCCGCCTGCTCTTCGACATCTACCAGGAGGAGCATGTCGAAACCCGCGCCCCCGCCGGCTTCAACTACGTAAACTAGGCGGCGATGGTTCGGGGGGCGCTGCGCTGGCTGGGGACGGGGCTCCTCTTCGCGCTCGTCGCCATCTGCTTCGCGCCGACGCTGGTCCCGCCTTTCCTCGACCGGATCTATTACCGCGGCCCGGCGAGCGACCATTTCGACGGCCGGCACTTCTTCAACCCCGATCGCCCGACGCCGGGCCGGCTCGATCCGCGCCGCTTCCTGAACCACTGGGCAAGCGGCGATCGGGCCCCCTGGCCAGACCATATTCCGGTCACACCCACAATCCCGCCGCGCCGCGTCGCGGGGCGCGAGATGGTGGTCACCTGGATCGGTCACTCAACCGTTTTGGTCCAGACCGCAGGCCTCAACATCCTCACCGATCCGATTTGGTCGGAGCGCGCCTCGCCCTTCTCGTTCATCGGTCCGGTTCGAGCCCGCGCGCCGGGCGTGCGTTTCGAAGACCTGCCGAAGATCGACCTCGTCGTCGTCAGCCACAACCATTACGACCATATGGACCTGCCGACGCTGAGGCGCCTGTGGGATCGCGACCGGCCGGCGATCGTCACCAGCCTTGGTAACGACGCGATCCTGCGCGGCGCCGGGATCGAGGCGGTCGCGCGCGACTGGGGCGGGGCGGTCGCGATCAGCTCCGGCGTCAATGTCGTCGTC
>DASQJU010000017.1:0-13295 GCA_035630915.1 Allosphingosinicella sp. | reverse complement strand
CCAGCCCTCGGCAGTGTTGACCCGCGCGCCGTCGGTCCTGTTCACCTCCGCGCCGGAGGCGGCGAGCCGGTCGAGAACCTCCTCGACCACCGCAAATTTGCGGCTCTCGTCGACCTGGAAGCGCATCTCGGGCGTGTTGACGAGCGCCGGCATGGCGGATCTCAGCGCCGTCAACGAGCCGCCCAGCGCGGTCACCGCGCGGATCAGCCGCACCGCGGCGTAGAGCGCGTCGTCGAAGCCGTAATAATCGTGGGCGAAGAAGATGTGCCCGCTCATCTCGCCGGCCAGCGGCGCGCCGGTCTCCTTCATCTTCGACTTGATCAGGCTGTGGCCGGTCTTCCACATCAGCGGTTGGCCGCCGAGCTCCGCGATGCGGTCGTAGAGCGCCTGGCTGGCCTTGACGTCGGCGATGATCGTCGCGCCCGGGACGTCCGCCAGCACCGGCTCGGCGAGGATCGACAGCAGCTGATCGCCCCAGACCACCCGCCCCTCGCCGTCGACCGCGCCGATCCGGTCGCCGTCGCCGTCGAAGGCGATGCCGAAATCGAGGCCCTTGTCGGCCACCAGCCGCTTGAGGTGGGCGAGATTGGCTTCCTCGGTCGGGTCCGGATGGTGGTTGGGAAAGCGGCTGTCGATATCGGTGTAGAGCAAATGGTGCTCGCCCGGCAGCCGGGCGGCCAGCTTCTCCAGGGCCGGGCCGGCCGCGCCGTTGCCGGCATCCCAACCGATGCGGAAGGCGCCGCCGTCGAACCCCTGGAGGAGGCGATCGACATAGAGGTCGAGCACCTCGGCATCGCCGACCGATCCGCTGCCCTCGTCCCAATCGCCGTCCAGTGCGGAGCGGCCCAGCTGCTGGATCGCCTCGCCGTAAAAGGGCCGGCCGCCGAGCACCATCTTGAAGCCGTTATAATCGGCCGGGTTGTGGCTGCCGGTGATCATGATCCCGCCGTCCACCTCGAGCACCGCTTCGGCGAAATAGAGCATCGGCGTCGGCCCCAGCCCGACCCGCACGACGTCGACGCCGCTCCCGGTAAGCCCGCGGACCAATGCCTCCTCGAGCATCGGCGAGCTTTCCCGCCCGTCCCGGCCGACCGCAACGCTGCGTCCGCCGCCGCGGCGGACGAGCGTTCCGAAGCCTCGGCCGATCGCATAGGCGTCGGCCTCGCCCAGCGTCTTCCCGACGATTCCGCGAATGTCATATTCGCGCAGCGAACTGGCGTGGAATTGGTGGCTCATCTCTGCCTATCGTTTCTTGAGTTCGTTCAGCAGCGCATCGCGCGCCGCGTTGACGCGGGTGGCGAGGCCCTGCGAGCCGCCCGCGTCGGGATGGACCTTGGCGATCAGCCGCCGGTGCGCGGCGCGAATGTCGTCCGGGCTCGCGCCTTCGCTCAAGCCGAGCAGCGCGCGCGCCTCGGTGGGCAGCATCGGAGCGCTCCGTACGGTCTGTCGCCGCCACCACAGATAGATCAGGCCGGCAAGGACCAGGCCGACGATCAGCTTGCCCATCACCCGGCCATCGCCTGGCGAACCACGTCGTCGCCGGGCTCCGGCAAGGCGAAGCCGGCGACCATCTCCCGCAGCTCCTGCCGCGCGGCGATGTGCGACATGGCGACGTCCTCGATCTCGTTGAGATCGAGCAGGGTCAGCCCCTTGGGGAAAAGCTCGCGGTAGATGACGCGCTCGCCGAGCCCCGGGATGATGCGGAAGCCGACCCGGCGCGACAATTCGGCGAGTGCCTCGCCGACGCGCTTCTTGTTGCGCGCCTCGACATGCTGGACGCGGTTGCGCAGCACGACCCAGTCGACGCTCGCGCCGTGCGTCTTGGCGCGCTGCGTCCGGCTGTTCCAGACGAGTTCCGCGTAGAAGCTCGGGCGGCGCACCCGGTAGGTCTCGGCGTCGACCTCTCCGATCAGATCGAGATCCACGAAGCTGTCGTTGATCGGCGTCACCAGTGTGTCCGCCGCGATCATCGCCGCGCGGCTATGGGGATCGTCGCGGCCCGGCGTGTCGATGACGACGAACTCGGCGCCTTCGGCGATCCGCGCCAGAACCGCCTCGAACGACGAGCCGGCATCCGGATCGAACGTCGCGTGGACCGGCATGGGGAGGTCCACGCCCTCCCGGCGCATGGTCGCGGCGCGGTTGTCGAGATAGCGACCCAGCGTCCGCTGGCGGGTGTCGAGATCGAGCGCGGCCACCCTGCGTCCCTGCGCCGCGAGCGCGACCGCGGCGTGGACCGCTGTGGTGGACTTGCCGGTGCCGCCTTTTTCATTGGCGAAAGTGATGAAATGCGGCACGCTTCGGACTACTCCCAAACACTTGATCTTGCGGGGCGCGAGCCGCTACCAGCCCGCCTCCTTCCTCTATCGGAGCCCCCTCGGCCGTGCAAATCATCCGTGAGCCGGACGCGCTCGAAAGCGCTTTGGCGGACCTCCGCGAGGGGGGGCGGACGATTGCCTTCGTGCCGACCATGGGCGCGCTCCATGCCGGCCACATGGCGCTCGTCGCCGAGGCCCGCGCCCGGGCGGACCATGTCGTCGCCTCGATCTTCGTCAATCCCACCCAGTTCGGCGCGAACGAGGACCTTTCAACCTATCCCCGTCGCGAGGCCGGCGATGCGGCGATGCTCGAAGCGGAGGGGGTGGCGATCCTCTGGGCACCCGACACGGCCATCATGTATCCGGACGGTCCCGAGGCCACTCTGCGCGCCGGCAGCGCGGCGGAAGGCCTCGACGGCGAGTCCCGGCCAGGACATTTCGACGGCGTGGCGACGGTGGTCGCGCGCCTGTTCGACCAGGTCCGCCCCGACGTCGCCCTGTTCGGCGAGAAGGATTATCAGCAGCTCGCCGTGATCCGGCAGCTGGTCGCCGAGCTCGGCTTGCCGATCGAGATCATCGGCGTGCCGACCCAGCGCGATGCGGACGGGCTCGCCCTCTCCTCGCGCAACGCCTACCTTTCGGACGACGAGCGGATCGCCGCGCGGGTCCTTCCGCGCGCGCTCGGCGATTCGGCCCGCGACATAGCGCGCGGCTGCGCGATCGACGAGGCGCTGGAAAAGGCGCGGCGGCGCCTCGCGGACGCGGGGTTTGATCCGATCGACTATGTCGCGCTGCGCGATGCAGAGACGCTGCAACCCGTCACGGCGCTCGAGCGCCCGGCCCGCCTGCTCGCCGCCGCCCGCATCGGCCGCACCCGGCTGATCGACAATCTGCCGGTGACTCCGGACTGATATCCTAACCGCAGCGTTAACCATTTGTTGACGAGCGGTGCCCCAGACAGAGTTCCGGACACGCAGCCTTTCATAAAGGGGCATGACGATGGGGCACAGTCTGAAATCCGCCGCCTTCCTGGCCGAAAGCCGGATGATCGAAGCGGCATCGGGGAACGTCAAAGCGCTTTACGATCTGGGCGTCGCCTATTCGACCGGAACCGGTGGGGTCGAGGTCGACCTCATAGAAGCCCACAAATGGTTCAACCTCGCCGCCCTGAACGGCAGCACAATGGCCCAGGAATGCCGGGCCGAAATCGCCGAGGATATGACCGCCTGCGAAATCGCCGAGGCCCAGCGCCAGGCCCGCGCCTGGCTCGGCGCCCTGGCCGGCCAGCGTCGGGCCGCCTGATCCCCTAACGCGCCGCGGTGGCCGGCCGCGCCGGCGCCCCGTTCCGATAGCGCTCGAACCAGGCGAGGATCGCGCCCGCCTTTGCACCGGATTGTGACGGCCGCGCGGCGATGCTGCCATGGCTCGCCCCCGGCACCTTCACCAAAGCCGTCGGCACGCCGCGCAGCTGAAGCGCCGTATAATATTGCTCCGCCTCGCTGACCGGCGTGCGATAATCGTCGCTTCCAACGACCACCAATGTCGGAGTCTGGACGTTGCCGACCAGGCTGAGGGGCGACCGCGCCCAGAAGCCCTGCGGATCCTCCCACGGATAGTGGCCGAACCAGTAACGCGAGAAGAAGGCGGGCCCGTCGGCCGTGAGCACGAAGCTCGACCAGTCGATCACCGGCTTTTGCGTCGCGGCGGCGCGGAAGCGGTTGGTTTTGCCGACGATCCAGGCGGTGAGCACGCCGCCACCTGAGCCTCCGGTCACGAACAGGCGGTCGCCATCCACGATGCCCTGGGCGATCGTTGCATCCACCGCGCTCATCAGGTCGTCATAATCTTGGCCGGGATAAGCGTGATGGATGAGGTTGGCGAACTCGGCGCCGTAAGAGGTCGATCCGCGCGGATTGACCGAGAGCACCGCATAGCCCGCCGCCGCGTAAAGCTGATCGTCGGTCGAGAAATGCGGGCCGTAGGCGGCGAACGGGCCGCCGTGAATCTCCAGGATCATGGGCACGCGCTGCCCCTCGACATGATTGGGCGGCAGCGTGATCCAGGCGTCGATCGGCCGCTGGTCGGCCGAGGAGGTGACCGCGATGTGGCGCACTTCGCCGAGCCGCTTGTTGCCGAGCAGCTCGGCGTTGAGATTGGTGAGCTGCCGACGCGCGCCGGCGCGGACGAGGACCACGTCAGGCGGGCGGGTCGCGCTGCCGGCGGGAATGGCCAGCGATCCGTCGCGGGCGACGCTGAAGCTGCCGCCGGTATAGGGACGGTCGAAGTCCGCGCCGCTCAGGCCCTCGGCGACATTGCGGACCGCGCCGTCGAGACCGACCCGCGCCACGCGCGTGATGCCATGGTCGTCATACTGGACGTAGATCGAGCGCCCGTCGGCGGCCCAGACGGGCGATCCGACGCTGCGATCGAGCGCGACGGTCAGCGGGTGCGCGTTCGATCCGTCGGCGTTCATCACGTAGAGCAGCGCGTTTTCGTAGCTGCGCCGCGCGCTGTCGTCATAGCCGGTATAGGCAATCAGCCGGCCGTCGGGCGACACGGCCGGCTCGCCGTCAGGGCCGTCGCGGCTCGTGAGCGCGCGGATCTGGTTGGAGGCGATGTCGAGCGCGAAAATCTCGGTGTTGACCGCCTCGCGCTCCCAATTCTCGGTGCGGTTGCCGCTGAACAGAATGCTCCGGCCGTCGGGCGTCCAGGAGATCGGCCCGCCATTGTTGTAGGGGCCGTAGGAGAGCTGGCGCGGCGCGCCGCCTTCGGAGGAAACCAGGAAGAGCTGGTCGTAGCCGGCGTGGAGATAGCCCTGCCCGTCGGCCCGGTAGGTGACGGCGGTGATGACCTGCAGCGGATCGGCCCATTGCGCGCCCTCGGGCCGCGCCGGCGGCGCCGAGCCGAGCCGAGCGCCTTCGTCTGGCACGAACATCGAATAAGCGATTCGGCTGCCGTCGGGGGACCAGGCGATGGTCGAGGGCGCGTCGGGCAGTCCGGTGATCGCCACCGCCTGGCCGGTGCCCATCCAGCGCACGAACATCTGCGGCCTGCCGCCCTCGGCCCCGGCGACATAAGCGAGGCGCGTGCTGTCGGGCGACCAGCGCGGCTGGCTCGCCCCGCTCGCCAGCGGCATCTGCTGGCCAGTGCGCGTGTCGATCAGCCAGATCGATGAGCGGAAGCGGTCGGTCATGATGTCGCCCGACCGGCGGACATAGGCGATCCAGCGCCCGTCCGGGCTGATCTGGGGGCTGGCGGCCGCTTCGAGATCGAACAGATCGCGGGCTGTGAAATTGCGTTCGGGCCCGCTCGGCACCGCCGACGGCGCGGCGGCCGGCAAAGCCAGGAGGATCGCCCACGCCCAGAGATGTTTCCGCATCGCCCGCCACTCCATCGAAGGAGCGGGGATCATAAGTGATCTCATCCCTTGCGAAAGGGGGTCATTTCGGCGAGCGCCGCGATTTCGCGCATCACCGCGCGGCGCTCGGCGGCGAGGAACTCGGCGACTGCCCCGCGCAGCCGCGGATCGCGCAGATAATGGGCGGAGAAGGTCGCCACCGGCCGGTAGCCGCGGGCGAGTTTGTGCTGCCCCTGCGCGCCCGCCTCCACCCGCGCGAGGCCGCGCGCGATCGCCGCCTCGATCGCCTGATAATAGCAAAGCTCGAAATGGAGGTAGGGGACGTCCTCCACGCAGCCCCAATAGCGCCCGTAGAGCGCTTCGCCGCCGATCAGGTTGAGCGCGCCGGCGATCGGGACTCCGCCGCGCAGCGCGAGGATCAGCAGCACGCGCTCGCCGAGACGCTCGCCCAGCATCGAGAAGAAGGCGCGGGTCAAATAGGGCTGCCCCCATTTGCGCGCGCCGGTGTCCTGGTAGAATTCCCAGAACATGGCCCAATGCGCCTCGGTCAGCTCGGCGCCTGAGAGATGGACGATCTCCAGCCCGTCGATGGCCTGCTGCCGCTCCTTGCGGATCTGCTTGCGCTTGCGCGAGGAGAGCGCGGCCAGGAAGTCCTCGAAATTCTCGAAGCCTTCATTGAGCCAGTGATACTGGCTGTCGGCGCGGATCAGCCATCCGGCCTGCTCGAACAACGCCACCTCTTCCGCGGCGATGAAGGTCGCGTGGGCCGAGGAGAGCCGGTTGGATTCGACCACCTGCTCGGCGGCGGCGATGAGTGCCGGCTCGAGCCGCGCCTCGCGCGCCAGCAGGCGGCGGCCGGGGACGGGCGTCAACGGAACCGCGATCTGGAGCTTGGGATAATAGCGCCCGCCGGCCCGCTCATAAGCGTCGGCCCAGCCGTGATCGAACACATATTCGCCGAGGCTGTGGCTCTTCACATAAGCCGGCATCACGGCCGCCGGACGCGCATCGGTGCCGTCGATCGAGATCGGCAGCGGCTGCCAGCCGGCCTCCGCCGTCGCGCTTCTCGAATCCTCGAGCGCCGAGAGGAAGGCGTGGCCGATGAACGGATCGTCCGCGCCGGCGCAGCGGTCCCAATCCTCGGCGGCAAAGACGGAGACCCCGTCGCGGACGCGGGCGAAGACCGGCTCGCCGCTCATCCCGGAAAAACCTCGTAGATGATCTGGTCCGCATGCTGCGCCGCCCGCGCGCGATCATCCTGGCTGCGCACTGTCCAGGTCAGCACGGGCAGGCCCGAAGCCGCGGCGAAGCGGGAGGGCAGATCGCGAACGTCATAGGCTATAAAATCGGCCCGCGACCACCACAAGGAAAGCCGCCGCCTGATCCAGCGGCGCCAGGGCTGCTGCTCCTCGGTGATCACGAGCCCGCGCAAGACGTCCGGCGCCAGCCGCGAGAACCGGCGGCCGATGTTCGGATTGAACGACATCACCGCCACCGGACCCTGATAGCCATTGAGCGCGCGGATCACGGCGCGGCTCAGCGCGGCGACCCGCCGGCCCGGCGATTTGACCTCGATCAGCAGCGGCGCCCGCCCGGCGACCAAAGCGAGGATCTCGCGCAAGGTCGGGATCGTCTCGGCCGAGCACTTCAGCCTGATCCGCTCAAGCTCGGCCGCGCCCAATGTGCGGACCGCGCCATAGCCTTCGGTCAGACGCTCCAGTTCGTAATCGTGCAGGACGAACGCCTCATGGTCGACGCTCCCCTGCACGTCGAGCTCGATGCCGTGCCCCGCTTCGATCGCCGCTTCGAACGCGGCGCGGCTGTTCTCGATGCGGCCCGGCCCGTGCAGGCCGCGGTGCGCGAAGGGCTTCGCGATCAGGCTCTGGAGCCTATCCTGCCTTGATGGCGACGATGGCATCGATCTCGACCGCCGCGCCGAGCGGCAAAACCGGAACGCCGACCGCGCTGCGGGCATGGCGTCCGGGCTCGCCGAACACCTGCTCCATCAGCTCCGAAGCGCCGTTGGCGACCTTGGGCTGGTCGGTGAAGCCGGAATCGGAGGCGATGAAGGCGCCGAGCTTGACGATTCGCTCGACCCGGTCGAGCGAGCCGAGCGCCTTCTTCATCTGGGCGATCAGCATTACCGCGCAGCGCTTCGCCGCCTCCTGGCCGCCCTCCAGGCCCACGTCGAGGCCGAGCGTCCCGGTGATCAGCGAGCCGTCCTCGCGAAACGGCAATTGCCCGGAAATGTACAGGAGCCCGCCGGCCTCGACCGCCGGCACATAGGCGGCGACCGGGGCGGCCGGCTCGGGCAGGCGGATGTTCAGCTCGGTGAGGCGGTTGGAAATTGCGTCGGTCATCGTTCCGCTAAGCACCGCTGGCCGCGCCCGGTCAAGGCGTTGCGGCCGGCGCCGCGGTGGCGCCGGGCTCCGGCACGACGATCAGCTTGAACGCCCGGCCCGGAGCCAGATAGGCGCGCGCCACCGCCTGGAGATCAGCCGGAGTCATGGTTCCATAGTCCGAGAGCTGGCTGGTGATCATCGCCGTGATGCGGGGGTCGGTCTGGATGCGCGGCAGGTTGCCGAGCCACCAGGCGTTGCCGGTGCGCTGGCGATTGATCGTGTCGACCAGCGGGCGGCGCGCGCGCTCCATTTCGTCGGCGCTGATCGGATGGTCGCGCAGATCGGCCGCGATGCTTTCCGCGTCGCGCAGGAAGCCGGCGAGCGCTTCGGGCCGGGCCTCGATCCTGCCAGCGAATACGCCATAGGCCGGATAGGATTCGGAGGCATTGTGCGAGGCCTGCGGGCTGTAGGTCGTGCCCTGCTCCTCGCGTATCTTCTGGATCAGGCGCAGCTGGAACACCGAGGAAAGAAGGTTAAGCGTCCGGGCCCGCTTCGGGTCGTCGAAAAAGCCCTGGGTCGGCCAGGCGATATAAGCGAGACCCTGATCCGCCCGACCGCGGTGGGTGAAGCGAATCGGCTCTACGGTCGGCGCGGGAAAGCGAATCGGGTCGGTGCGAGGCGCCACCTCGGCGCGCGGCGGCAACGCCCCGAAGGTCGCGGCGGTCTGCCGGATCGCCTCTTCGACCTCGATGTCGCCGACGATCACCACCTCGATCGGCGCGTGCGCCAGCGCACCGGCCAGCACCGCGCGCGCGTCGTCGATGCTGCTCGCCGCCATCTGCTCGCGGGTCGGTGTCGCCCAGCGGCGGTCGCCGCTGTGGAGGAGCAATGCCGCTTCACGGGAGAAGACGCCGCTCGGGGTGGAGGCGAGCTGATCGTGGATCGACCCGGACAGCGAGCGAATGCGGTTCCATCCGGTGGGACGCCAGCCGGGATCGGTCATGTAGGCCGCGAGCACCTGCATCTGGACCGCCAGGTCGCCGGGCCTGGTGACGCCGCTCAGCAGGTAATCGCTCTCGTCGATCGACAGCTGGCTCGCGTAGACATGATCGTTGAGCGCCTCCAGCATGTCCTCATAATTGATCCGGCCGAGCCCCCCCGCCTGGTAGCCGGGAGCGAGTCCCCAACTCGGCGAAGGGCGGTCGGCGGGGAGGCTGAGCTGGCCCTCGCCGAAGCGCACCTGGACCAGCACCTGATTGGCCGCGAAATCGGTTTTCTTGACCGTCAGCCGCACGCCATTGGCGAAACGCACCGCGGTCGCGTCGACTTCGCGCGCCAGCGCGCGCCGCTCGACCACCCGGCCGGGCGCGCCGAAGCTGGTATAAGGCCAGGTCTGGGCCTGGCGAGTCTCGCCGGCAGTCACGGGAACGGCGTGCGATTCCTGGTAGGCCGCGAGCAGCGCGCCTTCGGCCCCTTCGACTGCGGCAGGCGAAGTCATGTAGAGCACGGGCTCGCCGGCGAAGAGCGCGCGGGCCGACTGATTGATGCGCGCGACCGTCATTCCGGGGACTGCGGCCTCGAACATGCGCAGGTTCTCTGTCGGCGTCGCCAGCACATTTTCACTGTCGACCGCCGACACCAAAGCCTCGGCGAGCTGCGGAGTAAGGCGCGTCGACGCGGCGGCCACCTGGGCATCGAGCGCCGTGCGGAACAGGATGATCTCACGCTCGAGCTCGGCCTGGCCGACGCCGTGCTCTACCAGCCGGCGCTGCTCGGTCTCGATCACGCCCAGCGCGCGGCGCCATTCGCCGGGTTGGACCACCGCGGAGATCTGACTGATGTCGGCGCTATCCTCGATCTGGCTGCGCGCCGCCTGGGCGCCGACATAAGGCGCCGGGCTGACGTTCGCCGCAATTCGCTCGAGCCGCCGGTTGAGGATCTGGAGCGCGAGCGAATCGGCAAGATTCTCGTTGCGCTGCGCGCGCGAGTCCGGCCGCAAATCGGGCGGCCGCACCCAGCTCATTTCGACCCGCGCCGGGCCGCCGGGTTCGACCATCAGCCGCGCCTCGGTCCGCCGCGGCGCCACCGCGCCAAGATCGGCATCGCGTCCCGCCGTCCCGCGGCCGCTCCAGTCGCCGAACTTGGCGCGGATGCGCGCCTCCATCGCGTCGACGTCGATATCGCCGACGATGACGAGGGTGGCGCGCTCGGGCCGGTAATAGGCGTCGTAAAAGGCCTGGAAACGGTCGCGCTGGGCAGTCGCGATCACCTCCGGCGTGCCGATCGGGATGCGCTGCGGCAGGCGCTGGCCGCGCAGAAGATAGCCGATCTCGTCGATGAAGATGCGGTAGGCCGGCGACGCGCGGGTGCGCTCCTCGGACTGGATGATGCCGCGCTCGCGGTCGATCGCGGCCGGCGCGAAAGTGACCTCGCTCGCCACTTCGCGCAGCAGGAACAATCCCTCGTCGAGCTTGGCTGCGTCGCTTTCGGGCAGATCGAGCTTGTAGACCGTCTGCGCGAACTCGGTCGAGGCGTTGGTGTCCGCACCGAAGCGCAGGCCGAGCCGCTCGAGCCGGTGCACGAACTCCCCCTCGGCGACATGCGTGGTGCCGTTGAACGCCATATGCTCGATGAAGTGGGCGAGCCCGCGTTGGTCGTCCTGCTCCTGAAGCGATCCGGCGTCGAAGCGAAGGCGCATCGAAGTCTGGCCCGGCGGGGTGACGTTGCGGCGGATCGCGTAGCGCATGCCATTGGGAAGCTGGCCGAAGCGGACATCCGGATCGGCGGGCACGTCGCTCTTCGCCTGCGGCCAGGGCTCGGCGGCGATGGGGGCCTGGGCGTGAAGCTGCACCGCGAGCGCCAGCCCCGCTGCAAGGGCGAACAGTGGAGCGCGGAAATTCATCGGGTAGTCCTTCGTCAGGTCTCGGCGAGCCGTTGGGCTACGGAGAAAGGCAAGGCGCATCAAGCATTTCGAGTAACGGTAAAGCCGGCGAAGCTCTGGCTCACAGGCATCATTTCCATCGTGTTGATGTTGAGATGCGGCGGCAGGGTCGCGACCCAGTGGATCATCCCGGCGATGTCCTCCGCGGTCATTGGGTCCATGTCGGCATAGAGCGCGTCGGACGCAGCCTGATCGCCGCCGGTGCGGACGATCGTGAACTCGGTCTCGGCCATGCCCGGCTCGATCGAGGTGACGCGGACGCCGGTTCCGGCGAGGTCGCAGCGCAAATCGAGCGAGAATTGGCGGACGAACGCCTTGCTGGCGCCATAGACGGCGCCGCCGCGATAGGGATAGGTCGCGGCGACCGAGGAAAGGTTGATGATCGCTCCCTTGCGGGCGATGATCCCGGGCAGCAGCGCTCGGGTCAGCGCGACGAGCCCGGTGACGTTGGTGTCGATCACCGTCTCGAGCGAGGGGAAGTCGGTGTCCTGGAGCGGCGCCATAGCCGAGGCGAGCCCGGCATTGTTGAGCAGCAGGTCTACCTCGCCCACCTCGGCCGCCGCCGCTTCGAGCGCGGCGACGTCGCGCATGTCGAGGACAAGCGGCGTGAAGCAGTCGCCGAGCTCGCCCGCCAGCGCGTCGAGCCGCTCTTCGCGCCGCCCGGTGCCGATCACCCGCCAGCCGTCCCTCGCGAAAAGCCGCGACGCCGCCGCGCCGAAGCCGGCGGTCGCGCCGGTGATGAAGGCCGTCTTCGTCATTCCAATTCCTCTTCCTGTCTCAGCCGAGCCAAGACCCAGGGCAGGGCCTCGGACCAGGCGTCGATTCGGGCATGAGCGAACCGCGCCGCGGGCGTCACCGCCGCAATCCTCGGCTCGGCGATCATGTGCAAGCGCCAGACATCCGGCGCGTGCTTCGCGACCGATTCATGATGGTGGGGCAAATCATCGACGAACACCGCCGCGCTCGGCCCCATCGCACCGATGAGCTCGAGCACCGGCCGTCCCTTGCCGCCTTGGTTGCAAAGCACGCGGTGGCGGATGTCGAGGCGCTTCAACTGGGCAACGCGATTGGCGTGATATTGGTCGCCGATATTGGTGAGGATGACGATGTCCGCCTCGGTGCCGATCGCGCGCAGCGCCTCGAGCGCGCCCGGCACGACATTCTGCCGGTGCATCTCGCGGTCGAAGAAGGCGTCGAGCAGGGGCCAGACCCGCTCTGCCTCCACCCGCTGCCCGTCCCGGTCGCGCAGCGCGCCGGAAAAGGCGGGCATATCGAGGTTGAAGGCGAGACCGTGCTCTTCCGCCACCCATTCGGCAAAGTGCGGCGCGAACTGGAGCAGGACGTCGTCGCAATCGGAGATGAGCAGCGGCCGGTTCATCGCTCGAGCGCCTCGCGCGCCGCCACCAGCCGCGCCGGCGAGACGTCCAGTTCGTCCGCGCAGGCGACGAGGTCCGGCTCGTGGCCTTCGAGGAAGCGCAGCACGGCGGCGAGGAAGGGGCGCTCTTCCAGCCGCTCGCGCAGCCCGGCCACGGTCAGCCCGGTCAGCGCCAGCAGCCTCTGGGCGCGCGAATCCTCGCTCAGCGTCCAGCCGAGCGCGCCCAGCGCCAGCGCCTCGTCATCATTTGTCTCATCGGGTCTCATCGCTTACACCGGCGCGCGTGGGACAAAAAATCCTGGTTGTCGAGGACAACGAGCTCAATCTCAGGCTGTTTTGCGACCTGCTCCGCGCCCATGGCTATGAGGCGGAGCCGGTGCGCGACTGCCGCGAGGCGCTCGAGCGCGCGCGCGCCTTCGCCCCCGATCTCGTCGTCATGGACATCCAGATGCCGCACATTTCCGGCCTCGAGCTGATCGAGCAGATGAAGGCGGACGAGGAGCTTCGGCGCCCGCCGATCATGGCCGTCACCGCCTACGCCGCCCGGGGCGACGAGGAGCGGATTCGCGACGCGGGGGCGGAGGGCTATGTCTCCAAGCCGATCTCGGTGGTGAAGTTCGTCGAGGCGGTCCGCGCCCTGCTCGACGCCGCCGCGGCGCGGGCCGCGGAGGAAGCCGCGCAGACGCCGGAGCCCGAGGACCTTGAGGAGGAATCGCCGGAAGAGGAGCCTATTGCGGAGGGAGACGAGTCTCCGGAAACGCAAGAAGCGGCCGAACCCGAAGGCGAGGCCGCTCCTGAAGAGCCGTCAGGCGATCCCCCCTTTCGTCATCCCGGCGAAGGCCGGGACCCAGACGATGCTGATGAAGGGGAGGAAGAAGGAAGCTGGATCCCGGATCAAGTCCGGGATGACGAGGGACCTAAGGGCGAGACGCCCTAAGGTCGCTCGTCACTTGATCTTGGC
>DASQJU010000016.1:0-2785 GCA_035630915.1 Allosphingosinicella sp. | reverse complement strand
CCGCGCTGCCTCGGAGCTGGTCGACACCGAACGCATGGTCGAGGCGGCCGAGCGGCTCTACGGCCCTTATCGCTGGGGCCGCTATGACGTGATCGTCCTGCCGCCGTCCTTCCCCTTTGGCGGCATGGAGAATCCGACCCTCACCTTCCTCACGCCGACCTTCATTGCTGGCGATCGAAGCCTGGTCGCCCTGGTCGCGCACGAGCTGGCCCACAGCTGGTCGGGCAATCTCGTCACCAACGCGGTGTGGCCGGATTCCTGGCTCAACGAGGGCTTCACCTCCTATTTCGAGAACCGGATCATGGAGGCGCTCTACGGCCGCGCCCGCGCGGGTCAGGAGGAAGCGCTCTCCTGGGAAGACATGCAGGCCGCGCTACGCGAACTCGGTCCAACCTCGCCCCGCACCGCGCTCCATGACACCAGCGAGGGTGAGGATGGCGGCAGCAGCGGGATCGTCTACGACAAGGGCGCGATCTTCCTGCGGACGCTGGAGCGGACCATCGGGCGCGAACGGTGGGACGCTTATCTGCGCTCCTATTTCGATCGCCATGCCTTCCAGCCGATGACTTCGGCGCGGTTCCTCGCCGATCTGCGCGCCAATCTGATCCGCGGCGACGCGGCGCTCGAGCAGCGCCTGGAGCTGGACCGGTGGGTCTACCAGCCCGGCCTGCCCGACAACGCCGCCCGGCCCGATCCGGCGGCGTTCGCCGCGGTCGATGCTGCAGTCCGCGCGTTCGGCGCCGGCGCGCCGGCGCGGGGCGTACCCTATGCCGGGTGGAACTGGTCGGAGCGCGTTCGCTTCCTGAAGGGCGTTCCGCGGCAGTTGCCCGCACAGCGGCTGGCGGAGATGGACCAGGCATTTCACCTGTCCGAAAGCGGCAACAGCGAAGTGCTCTTTGTCTGGCTGCAACTGGCGCTCGCCAATCGCTATGAGCCCGCAATTCCGGCGGCCGAGCGCTTTTTGCGGGCGCAGGGTCGGCGTAAATTCGTCCTGCCGCTGTTCCAGACGCTGGTGCGCCAGGGCGATTGGGGCCGACCGATCGCCGAGCGGGTCTACGCCCGAGCCCGGCCCTCCTACCACAGTATCAGCCAAGGCTCGATCGATCGCCTTCTCGGCCGTTAAGGTTAAGAAAAATCGGTATTTCGTAAGGTTTTCGTGAGCGAAGCGGGCGTCGATTTCGCGCCCGAATTTAACCTTCCATCAAACCTATCGGGCTAGAGGATTTGCACGCCTCTCGAGCCGATGGATTTAGATGTACCACGCGCCTGTTTCGCCGGATTTGGAGCTGCCCGCGGCTGACCCCGCGTTGGAGCCAACGGATTCGGTCGCCATCGACCTCGACAACGAGCAGCTCCGCGACACCCATCTCCACAACGGGCAGGTCGAGGCGCGCGCCCTGTTTGCGCCCTTCTTCGCCGTTTCGGCGATCGCCGCGTCCCTGCTCACCGCGTGGGCGATGTATCGCTCGGTCGATCTCAAGCTAATCGTCTGCTGGGCTGCGCTGGTGGCCTTCGTCAATTGGGCCTCGTGCCGCCGCGCGCTGGAGGTTGCCGCCTGGGGCGGCAGCGGCAGAGGCAGCGCCAAGCCACGTGCGCGCTGGTTCGCGGTCGTCGAAGCGGTCGGCCTCGGCAGTCTCTGGTCGTCGCTTCCAACCTACGCCTTTGCCACCCAGCCGGCCCACGTCCAGGTCGTGATCGGGGGAGCGATGGCCGCGATGATGGGTTCGGCCGTCGCGCTCGCCGCGCGTCCGGCCGCGGCTTTGGCCTGGATCGGCACGTTGGTCGGGGCATTCTGCCTCGCTTATTATTTCGGCAGCTGGACGCTCGAGCCCAAGCTCGCGCTGGCCTTCATGCTCGTCGCCGGCACGAGCGCGTTCGGAATCGCCCGGCTGACCCGCTGGGTCTTCGGCCAGCTCAAGGTCCTCGCTCGCGCTCGCGCTCAGGCGGAATCGATTCGCCTGCTGCTCAACGAATATGAGCATCGCGGCGTCGGCTGGCTGTGGCAGGTCGATGCCGAGAACCGGGTGGTCTACATTTCGACTCGGATGACCGCCCTGCTCGGCCGCTCGAGCACGCAGATGATCGGGCATTCGCTTCCGGCCTCGCTCGGCGGCACCAGCGCGCTCGGGCGTATCCTCCTGTCCCGCCAGCCCTTCGCCAATCTCGAGATGGAGATGCAGACCCGTCGCGGCCCGCGCTGGATCAGCCTGTCGGGCGATCCGATCGTCGACATGGCCGGCGCCTTCCAGGGCTTTCGCGGCGTCGGCCAGGACGTGACCGACGTGCGCCGCACCCAGGAGCGGCTCACCAACCTCGCCAACATGGACGTGCTGTCCGGCCTGCCCAATCGCGGCCGCGTGCGCCAGCTTCTCGGCGAAGCCCTCTCAGGCTCGGCCGAGGGCGAAGCGCCCTGCGCGATCATGTTCCTCGATCTGGATGGCTTTAAGCCGGTCAACGACACGTTCGGCCACCCGAAGGGCGACATCGTGCTCAAGAGCGTCGCGCAGCGGCTGCTCAAGGAAGCGGGCGGCCTCGGCAGCGTCGGCCGGATGGGCGGCGACGAGTTCGCCATCGTCATCAAGGACGCCACCAGCCGCCGCATGGTCGAGACGCTCGCCGATCGCCTCATCGCGGCGATCGCCGAGCCCTTCCACATCGAGAAAGCGGAGATCCGCATCGGCGTCTCGATCGGCTGCGCGTTCGGCCCGGTCGACGGGCAGAGCGTCGACGATCTGATTCAGAAAGCCGATCTCGCGCTCTATCAGGCGAAGAATCAGGGACGCGG
>DASQJU010000015.1:0-6153 GCA_035630915.1 Allosphingosinicella sp. | reverse complement strand
GATAAAAAGCACCCTATCGACGGATCGGGACCACCTTTGCACCTGGTCGCGCGAAACCTGCGCAGTATCCGGCCCAATCGAGCATCAGTGATTCGCGCTTTTGGATTAGATCGCCGCGCCGATATGCCGCCTCGACGGCATTACCGACCGCGTGGGCCAGAGCCATCTCAACAACAATGTCCGGGTGCGCCGTGACCTCGGCGGCCCAATCACGGAAGGTGGACCGGAAGCCGTGGACAGTGAGATCGCCGCGCTTCATCAGCTTGAGGACTTTGAGGAGCGCCATGTTGCTCATCGCCTTGCCCTTCGACATCGGGCTCATGAAGACATAATCGCCTTCCGTGTCGCGCGGCATGGCGCGTAGGAGTTCAAGCGCCGCTTCGCTCAGGGGAACGCGATGATCGCGCCGAGCCTTCATCCGTTCGGCCGGGATCGTCCACATGCACTTGTCGAGGTCAATCTCAGACCAGCGGGCGCCCAAAACTTCGTTGGTGCGAACGGCGGTCAGAATTGCGAATTCCAGCGCTCGTGGGGCAATGCCTTCCTTCTTGCGGAGGGCGGCCATGAATTCGGGCATCTCGACATAGGGAAGCGCCGGGTGATGCCGGACCTTCTTCATTCTGATCCGCTTTGGGAACAGGGATTCAAGGCCACCGCGCCAGCGTGCAGGATTGTCGCCGGTCCGCAGCTTGAGGGCAGAAGCAAAGTCCAAGACCTTCTCGGTGCGCTCGCGGACGCGCTTGGCCGTCTCCGGCTTCTCACTCCAGATCGGCTCCAGCACGTCGAAAACCTCAGACGCCGTGATCGCCGAGACGTCCATCTTGCCGAGGATCGGATAGGCGTAGGCTTTCAGCGAGGAGCGCCACTGGGCTTCGCTCTTGGGATTGCTCCACCCGGCCTTCTGCGAAGCGATGCACTGTTCGGCGACCTCCTCAAACGTGGTCGCTCGGGGCTTACGCTCCTCCTTCGCCGCGATTGGGTCCGCGCCCCGCTTCACCATCTTGCGAAGCTCGAATGCCTTCTCGCGCGCCTCCTCCAAGGTCATGAAGTCCACGGACCCCAGCCCCATCTCGCGGGATCGGCCAGCCAGCGTGTAGCGGAACTCCCACCGCTTCCGGCCGGTGGAGCCAATGACGAGCCACAAATTCCGGCCGTCCCCATATTTCCCCGGCTTCGTGAGGCTCTGGACCCTCTTCACGTTTAGCTTCGACATCGTGGTTTCCCTCGGCGGCGGCGAGCGGCTGCTCATCCTGACCCCCGTTTTAACCCCCGATTTGGTGCAAAAGCTACAGGTATTTTAGGGCATCTAAAAAGCGCAAAGCGGCCCGATCCTAGTTCAGAAATGACGGAAAACCGTGGGTTTCTGGGGCTGGATGGGGCTGGCCTGAAAATGGGTGGTGGCGGAGCGGGAGGGATTCGAACCCTCGATACGGTTTTGCCGTATACTCACTTTCCAGGCGAGCGCCTTCGACCACTCGGCCACCGCTCCGCATGCACTGGAAGGCGCTCCATCTAGGGAGCGCTTGCGATTAGGGCAAGCTGGCTGAAATCGCGTCCATCTTCTGCGCCAGCGCGATGTCCTTGGCAGTCACGCCGCCCGCGTCGTGGGTCGAAAGCAGGACGTCCACCCGATTCCACACGTTGCTCCAGTCGGGATGGTGGTCGGCCTTCTCCGCCTCCATCGCGACCCGGGTCATGAAGGCGAAGGCCGCGCCGAAATCGGCGAACTTGAAGCTCCGCGCGATGCCGTTGCGCCCTTCGTCGAAGGCCCAGCCGGGCAGGAGGGCCAGCGCCTCGTTCCTCTCGCTCTCGGTCAGCACCTCTTCCTCCTTCGTTGCCGCCCCTCTATGTCCCTCTCGATGCCTGACGGTCAAACTTACGCGCCCGACGCGGCGGCGATCGAGCGGCTGGCGGACGCCGCCATCGCCCGGCTGCCCGACGGCTTCCGCCGCCATCTCGCCAATGTCGTGCTTCGCGTCGAGGAGTTCGCCGAGGACGAGGTGCTCGAAGCGCTCGGCGCCGAAGACGCGTTCGAGATTTCCGGGCTCTATTCGGGCCGCTCGATGCGCGAGGAGAGCAGCTGGGCTTCGGGCGAGCTGCCGCCGATGATCCACCTCTACCGCCGCCCCTTGCTCGACGAATGGGCCGAAACGGGCGTCAGCCTCGAGGCGCTGATCACCCATGTCATCGTCCACGAGGTCGGCCATCATTTTGGCTTCTCCGACGCCGACATGCACGCGATCGAGGAGCAAGCGGGTTGACCCTGCTTGCGCTGGAGGGGGTTGCCTGCGTGCGCGGGGGGCGGCTGCTGTTCGAAGGGCTGGACCTCGTCCTGGGGCCCGGCGAGGCGGCGCTGGCGACCGGACCTAACGGCGCCGGAAAATCGAGCCTGCTGCGCCTCGCGGGCGGGCTGCTACGCCCGGCCGCCGGCACCGTCCGCCAGGAGCAGGCGGCGCTGGCCGACGAGCATCTCGCCCTCGATGAGCGTCAGCCGCTCGGCGCGGCGCTGGGTTTCTGGGCGGCGCTCGATGGGAAGGGTCCCGATCTCGCCGCCATGGGACTCGAAGCCCTCGCGCTGGTGCCGGTGCGGATGCTCTCTACCGGCCAGCGCAAGCGCGCCGCGCTGGCCCGGGTGGTCGCGTCGGGCGCGGCCCTCTGGCTGCTCGACGAGCCGGCCAACGGCCTCGACGGCGACGGCCAGGCCCGGCTCGAAGCGGCGATTGCCGCGCATCGGGCGAGCGGCGGAGCGGTCCTTGCCGCCTCGCACCAGGCGCTCGCCCTCCCCGGCGCGAAAATGGTGACGCTCGGATGACCCGGCTTATCCTGCGCGAGCTACGCCTCTCGGTCGCCGGCGGCGCGGCGGCGCTGCCGCTCGTCTTTTTCCTTTTGGTGGCGACGCTCTTTCCGTTCGCTGTCGGGCCGGACGGGCCGCTGCTCGCCCGCACCGGCGGCGGAGCGCTGTGGATGGCCGCCTTGCTCGCCGCCTTGCTGCCGGTCGACCGGCTGGTCGAGCCGGACCGCGCGGCGGGCGTGCTCGACCAGCTCGCCTTGCGCAGCATCGGCGAGGAAACCGTCGCATGCGCCAAGCTCGCCGGCCACTGGCTGAGTTTCGGCCCGCCGCTGATGCTCGCCGCCCTCCCCGGCGCGGCCCTCCTGAAGCTGCCGCCGGAAACCCTTATCCGCCTCGAGATCGGCCTGCTGATCGGCACGCCCGGCCTCGCCGCACTCACCCTCGGCGTCGCCGCGCTGACCGCGGGCCTCAGACGCGGCGGCGCGCTCGCCGGCCTGCTCGCGCTCCCTCTCGCCGTGCCGCTCTTGATCTTCGGCGCGGGCTATCTCGAGCGCGGCAACGAGAGCGGCGCTCTGCAGCTGCTCGGCGCGGTTTCGCTGCTACTCGTCGCCGGCGCGCCATTCGCGGCGGGCGCGGCGATCCGGGCAGGGCGGGACTAGCGGCTCCAGCGCGCGAAGATCGCCGTCGGCAGGAGCAGCCCGCGCGCTTCCTCGCGCACCGCCATGTCTCCGCATTCGACCTGGCCGCCGAGTTCTCCCAAGGCCTGCTTTAGCAACTCGCCGATCGCCAGCGCCGACATACGTACGGCGTAGACGGTGAGGACGAGGAAGCGGCTGTCGGCGTCGAGCAGCTTGCGGCAGTCGGCGATCAGGCCGGGCAGCCCTTCCTCGAGCCGCCAGACCTCGCCTTCGGGCCCGCGGCCGAATTTGGGCGGATCGAGGATGATGCCGTCATAGCGCCGTCCCCGCCGGACCTCGCGCGCCGCGAACTTGGCTGCGTCGTCGACCATCCAGCGGATCGGCTTGTCGGCCATGCCGGACAGAGCGGCATTGGCCTTGCCCGCCTCGACCGACTTCCTGGAGGCGTCGACATGGGTCAGCCGCGCGCCCCTCGCGCTCATCGCCAGCGTGCCGACGCCGGTATAGCCGAACAGGTTGAGCGCCTCGCTTCCCTCGCCCAGCCGTTCGCGCATCCAGGCCCATTGCGGCGCCATGTCGGGGAAGAAGGCGAGGTGGCGGAACGGCGTCGCCTGGGCGCGGAAGCGGACCTCCTCCCAGCGCAGGTCCCAGCCCTCCTTCGGCACCGGCTTGTCGAACCGCCAGCGGCCGCCGCCTTCCTCGTCGGAGCCGGGGACGAACTCGCCGTCCGAATCCCATTCCGCGGCGGCCGGCGCCCACATTGCCTGCGGCTCGGGGCGAATGAAGCGGTAGGGGCCGTAGCGCTCGAGCTTGCGGCCGTGGCCGCTGTCGAGCAGGCCGTAATCGGCCCAGGGCTCGGCAATCAGGGTGTCGAGCTTCACGCGGCGCGGACCGCGGGCACGCCGATCGTCGCGCGCGCGCTCGGGCCGGCGATCAGCTTCGTGCCCGCCGCGCGAACCTCGTCGAGCGTCACCGCCTCGATCAGGCGCACCATCGCGTCGGGCTCGTCGAGCCGGCCGAACAGCGAAAGCTGGCGCGCGACGTAATTGGCCTGCCCCCAGGCGGTCTCCAGCGACATCAGCAGACCCGCTTTGGCCTGAGCCTTTGCGCGATCCAGCTCGCGCTCGGTCGCGGTAGAGGCGGCGTCGGCGATGACCTCGCCGATCAAAGCCGCCGCCGCGGCCGCCTCGCGCGGCGCGGTCGCCGCGTAGAAATAGAAAAGCGCGCTGTCGCGATAGGGCTGGAGCTGCGCCCAGACGGAATAAGCGAGCCCGCGATCCTCGCGCACCGCCTGGAACAGGCGCGACGAGGCGCCCGAGCCGACGACATCGGCGAACAGGCGCGTGGCGTGATAATCGGGGGCGCCGATCGTCGGCGCGGCATAGGCGCCGGTCAAATGCGCCTGGTCGGCGCGCGGCCGGCGGGCGCGGACCGTGCCTGCAAAGTGCGCCGGCTCCGCGGCGGCGAGCGTGCCGGTCGAAAGATCGGCGAAGTGCGTCTCGGCGAGCGCGACCAGCGTCTCGTGATCCACCTTGCCCGCGGCGACGAGGTAGAGGTTGCCGGTGCGATATTGCTCGGTCCGCCAGCCGTGGAGGTCGTCGACGCCGATCGCCGCGATGCTCGCCTCGTCCCCCAGCACCGAACGGCCGAGCGGCTGGTCCGGAAAGGCGGCCATCCAGAGATCGTCGAAGATGATGTCGTTGGGCGTATCGCGCGCCTCGCCCAGCTCCTGCAGCACGACTTCCTTCTCGCGGACGAGATCGTCCGTCTTGAAGTGCGGCCGCTGGACCATGTCGGCGATGATCTCGATGCCGAGCGGCAGATGCTCGGCGAGCAGGCTGGCGGTGAAGCTCGTGCCCTCGCGGTCGGTCGCGGCGTTGAGGTCGCCGCCGACATCCTCGATCGTCTCGCTGAGTTCGCGCGCCGAGCGCCCGCCCGCGCCCTTGAACACCATATGCTCGAAGAGGTGCGCGATGCCGTTGACCCGCGCCGGCTCGTGCCGCGATCCGGCGTCGGCGTAGAGGCCGACGGCGACCGTCTCGAATCCCGGCATCGACCGGCTGGCGACGCGAAGGCCGCTGTCCAAAGTGGTAAGCTTCATCATGAACGCGCGGATTTAGGCGCTCAGGGCTCCGGCGGCAACTTGGGCGCGCCGCGCCGCCGCAAGGCGACGAAGTAGATGATGAGCGCGGTGACGGCGAAGGCGAACCACTGGAAGGCGTAGGCGAGGTGGTTGTTCGGGATATTCGCCATGCTCGCCGGCTGGGTCGGCACGAGCGGTGGCACGGCGCGGGCCGCGGTGAGCGTCACTGGCCGATCCTCGTCCATCGCGCCGAGCCGTCCCGCAACGATCCCGTCGATGGTGAGACGCGGGAGTGCGTCGGGCCGCGGCGACCAGCCGGCATTGACCAGGACTCGGCCCGCCGCTCCGGACGCGCCGGGCCGGCAGGGGACGAGGTAGACCTGGCCGACCTCGTCCGCCGCGTTGCGCCCGACATGGATATCCGGGACCTGGTCGATAGCGCGGCACGTAATCAGGGCGCGGCGGAAGCCGAGGTTCGGAAGCGGCGCGCCGCGCTCGAGCAAGGGATCGAGGTCGACGGGTGGCATGGTCGCCGCCTCGGCATATTGCGCGAGCAGCCGCTCTTTCCATCCTGCTCGCTGCAACTGCCATATACCGAGCGCCACCATGGTCGCCGCCGCGGCGAGGACGATGATCGTCGG
>DASQJU010000014.1:0-4254 GCA_035630915.1 Allosphingosinicella sp. | reverse complement strand
GTCGACGGCTTTCATGTCGAGAATGCCGGCCGCCTCGCGATCGGCGAGCCCGGTGTCGTGCCCTGCACCCCCCTCGGCTGCCTGATGCTCCTGAAAGACCGGCTCGGCGACCTTGCGGGGCTGGAGGCGGTCGTCGTCGGCCGTTCGAACATCGTGGGCAAGCCGATGGCGCAGCTGCTGCTGCGCGAGAATTGCACGGTCACGATCGCCCATAGCCGAACCCGCGACCTTCCCGCGGTCGTGCGCCGCGCCGACATTCTCGTCGCCGCCGTGGGCCAGCCGGAATTGATCAAGGGCGACTGGCTGAAGCCCGGCGCGACGGTGATCGACGTCGGCATGAACCGTCTCGACGGCCGTCTGACCGGCGACGTCGATTTCCAAAGCGCGAGCGAGGTCGCGGGGGCGATTACGCCGGTGCCCGGCGGGGTCGGGCCGATGACCATCGCCGTCCTGCTGCGCAACACGCTGGCCGCCGCCCACGCCCGCGCCGGCCTCGCGCCTCCGGCCGGCCTGTGACCGAGCTCTTCATCTCGGCCTTCGTCACCTTTCTGGTGGTGATCGATCCGCCCGGCTGCGCGCCGATCTTCGCCAGCGTCACCAGCGGCGCGACCGCCGCCCACCGCCGCGCCATGGCGATCCGCTCCGTCCTGGTCGCGACCGGCATCCTCATCTTCTTCGGCCTGCTCGGCGAGGATCTGCTTCGCGCGCTCGGCGTTTCGCTGAGCGCGTTCCGAATCGCCGGCGGCATCCTCCTCTTTCTGATCGCGATCGACATGGTGTTCGAAAAGCGGACCGAGCGCCGCGAGAACCGGGCGGAGGAGGTCAGCGCGGCCCATGTCGAGGACGTCTCGATCTTCCCGATGGCGATTCCGATGATCGCCGGGCCGGGCTCGATCGCTTCGGTGATGCTGCTGATGGCGCGGACCGAGGGCCTCGTGCCGTCCCTGGTGGTGATCGGCGCGCTGCTGCTGACCCTGGCGCTGACGCTCGTCGCATTGCTTCTCGCCGGGCCGCTGATGCGCCTGCTCGGCCACAAGATGGAGGCGATGTTGACGCGTTTGCTCGGCGTCATCCTCGCCGCGCTCGCCGCCCAGTTCGTGATCGACGGGATCAAGCAGTTCTTTACTTGATCACACGCCACATCCGGTAGGGCGAGTTGGCCGGCAGCGACACCGGGGCGAGCCAGGCCGGGACCTTGCCGCGCAGCAGCTGGGCGTAGAACCCCCCGGGCGCCTCGGACCGGTACAGGGTCGATTCCGACAGGTTCGGGCAGATCAGCACATAGTCGACGCGGTAGCGGTGCACCGTCGCCAGCGCATTCGCTTCGGTACCGCGCCAGGCGTGCATGACGTCGATGATCTGCCGGGCATTGCGGTGATAGGGGCCGGTGATCGCATCGTGGTGGGTGACGGTGATCAGCCGCGGCCCGAGGTCCACGAAGGTCAGAACCCGGCCCGCCGGCTGCCGGTTGATCGGCGTCAGAGCCCACAGCGTCGGGCACCGGTTGTTGGCGACATTGATCGTGCGCCGCCCTTCGCTCAGCGGCTTTGCGAACAGGTTCGCGATCGTGCCGTTGGCGAGAAGGAAGACGAGGATCAGCGCGGCCAACCCGACGGTGACCTGCCGGGTCAGGCTTTTCAGGGTCAGCAGCCAGGCGATTGCGAGCCAGGCCAGCGCGGCCGTGCCGGGGATCGAGAGGAGCTGTGCGGCGGGGCCGGCGCGCGTCTGCCAGCAGAGGAGCGCCGCCGCCAGCGCCGCAAGCAGCGCGATCGCCCCCCAGTGGACGAGGGCCTCGGGATCGCGGCGGCTCCGCCAGAGCATCAGGCCGTAGCCGATCAATCCGAACACCGGCAGCGCGACCGTCTGGATCGTGACGCTGGCCCCGTGCCGCCAGATCGGCATCGCCTCGCGCACCCGCGAGAGCCACAGCCGCTCGAGCTCAGGCGAGCTCTGCTCTAGCCGGCCGAGGCATTGCGGCGCGCCGAGCGCAAAGGCCGCGGCCAGCGCCGTGCCTGCCGCCGCCGCCAGCGCGAGGCGGGCGAGCGGCTTTTGCGGGGTCAGCAGAGCCAGTCCGGTGGCCGCGGCGCCCGCGCCGAGCATGGCCGAGAGCCAGACCGGCGTCAGCGCGTCACACAAGGGCGCCATGTTGGCTTCGGAGGTGAAGATCAGGAAGCCCAGCGCGACCCCGCCGCCGAGGCTGATTCCGTAGGTCAGCAGGCGTCGCGCCTCGGCGCCGTCGCGCACCCACATCAGGACCGTGAGGATGCCGGCGAGGGCGAGATATGGGATCATCTCCAGGCCGATCACCAGCGAGAGTGCGGTGGCGAGCCCGAGCGTCGCGCCGCCGCGCGCCCGCTGCGGATCGCTGAACGAGGCCATCGCCCAGGCGAGCAGCGCCAGCTGCCAGCCGTGATGATCGATGCGCAGCGGCTGCCACATGCCCTTGGCCGAGCCGGCGCAGGACAGAAGGATGATCGCCAGGAAGAAAGCGCCGCCGCCGATCATGCGCTTGGACACCACGGCGACCGCGGCCATCGCCGCCAGCATCGGCAGCAAGGGCGCCACGGCGACCGCGATCTGCTCCGCGATCCGGCCGCCGACCAAAGGCGTGAACAGCAGCTTCAGCGCCGCGATCGGGAGGTCGACCAGACGCGACCAGTGAATGTTTGAGCCGGCCAGACGATGCTGGGCGAGATCGTACCAGCCCTGGCCGTTCAGCAGGCCGCGGACCTGCATCATCCGCATATTGTCGTCGGTGTCGCCGAGCGCGAAAATGTGGATCGCGGCCCACCGATCGTAGAGCATCAGCCCGGCAACGAGCAGCCACAGGAAGGTCAGCCACCAGCGCCAATGCCGGTCGAGAAGCAGAAACGGAGATCGCCCGTCGGCCGGCATAAGCGTTTTCTTTTCTTTCCAATCCCAGGCTCGGGCATTAGTCGCTCCTCCCCAAAGGGCAAGCGGGGGCCGGGCTGCGCGAATGAAGCAGGTGTTGGATGAGCATCGGGAGATTCTGGGGCAGCTGGTGCGCTATGCGCTCACCGGCGGGCTGGCGAGCGTCGTCAACATCGGCGTCTATTGGGCGCTCGCGCTCGGCGGGATGGATCCGAACCTCGCCTGGACGATCGGCTTTCTCGCCGCGGTGGCGGTCGGCTATGTCGTCCACAGCCGCTGGAGCTTCCAGGGCCATGGGCGGCGCGACAATATCGCGCGCACGGGCAGCCGCTTCTTCGTCGTCTCCCTCATCAGCTTCGCGATCAACCAGCTGTGGGTCTGGCTGCTCGTGCAATATCTCGATCTGCCGCTCTGGGCGCCCTATCCGCTCGTGCTCGGCGTGACCCCGCTGATCATCTTCTCGCTCAATCGCCGCTGGGTGTTCGCATGAAGGCCAGCCCCGTCCTGTCGCTGATCGCGCCGGTCAAGGACGAGGAGGCGGCGATCGGCCCGTTCATCGCGCGCGTCGCGCCCATCCTCGACGGGCTCTTCCCCGACGCGGACGCGCCGTCCTGGGAGATATTGTTCGTCGACGACGGCAGCGAGGACAATACGATGCCGGCGATCCTCGCCGCCCACCACAAGGACCAGCGCATCCGCGCGCTGTCGCTGTCGCGCAATTTCGGGAAGGAAGCGGCGCTGACCGCCGGCCTCGATCATGCCGAGGGCCAGGCGGTGATCCCGATCGACGTCGACCTGCAGGACCCGCCCGAGGTGATCGGGGCGATGCTCGCCAAGTGGCGCGACGGCTATGAGGTCGTCTACGGCGTCCGCACCAACCGCGAGACCGACAGCCTGCCCAAAAGGCTGACCGCGGACCTCTATTATCGCGCCCACAATTATCTCTCGTCGGACAAGATCCCCGAGCATGCCGGCGACTTCCGCCTGCTCGACCGCTCGGTGGTCGAGATCATCAAGGCGATGCCCGAGCGCAACCGCTTCATGAAGGGCCTGTTCGCCTGGTCGGGCTTCCGCCAGGCCGCGGTCGAATATGAGCGCGCGCCCCGAACCGTCGGCAGCACCAAGTTCCGCTATTGGCGATTGTGGACGCTTGCGCTCGACGGTCTCACTTCGGCCTCGACCATGCCGCTCAGGATCTGGTCCTATGTCGGCCTGGTCATTGCCTTCTTCGCACTGCTCTACGCCGTCTATGTCGTGATCAAGACGATCGTCTTCGGCAGCGACGTCGCCGGCTATCCCTCGCTGATGGTCGCGGTCCTGTTCTTCGGCGGTCTCCAGCTCGTCTCGCTCGGCGTGCTCGGC
>DASQJU010000013.1:0-2811 GCA_035630915.1 Allosphingosinicella sp. | reverse complement strand
CTTCGCGGCCAAGATGCACGCGGCGCTGCTCGCCGGCCTGAAAGCGGTCAATCCGGCGACCAAGGACCGCAAGCTGAAACGCGACACGGAATCGGGGCCGGGCCGGCTCGGAACCCTCAGCGACGTGTCGCTCGGCAATGTCGGCAAGGCCGACAAGTGCCTCGCCGCTTATTACGAGGTCGAATTCATCAGCAATCCGACCGTCGACAAGCTGCTGATCTCGGGCCCCAATGCCGCCGCCAACCGCGCCATTGTGATGGGCTCGGTCGCCGACGCGATGCTCGATCAGCTGCGGTCCTGACCGGGCAAGGCGATGACCGAGAGCTGCCGCCCGTAGGTGGGCTCGCCGCGGTGGATGCTGCGGCGGTAGCTGAAAAAGCGGTCGGGGTCGGAATAAGTATCGAGGCCGAGCGCCTCGGCGCGGGTGACGCCCGCTTCGGCGAGGCGTGACAGCACATAGGCTTCGAGGTCGAACTGGTGGTGGCCCGTGCGGCCGGGCGAGAAGAAGCGCTCGTTCGCGGGGTCGGCCTCGGCGAAGCGGCGGAGGAAGGTCTCGTCCACCTCGTAGGACTTGCGGGCGATGACCGGGCCGATCGCGGCGGCGATCCGCTCGCGCCGCGCGCCGCGCGCTTCCATCAGCGCGACGGTGGTTTCGACGACGCCGCCGAACGCGCCCTTCCACCCGGCATGGGCGGCGCCGATCACCCCCGCCTCGCGGTCGGCGAGCAGGACCGGCGTGCAATCGGCGGTGAGGATGCCGATCGCGAGCCCGGGCCGGTCGGTGACCAAGGCGTCTGCCTGGGGCCGCGCATCGTCCGGCCAAGGCGCGTCGGCATAGACGGCATCGGGGGAATGAATTTGATGGACGGTCGCCAGGCGCGCACCGGGCGCCACCGCAGCGATCGCAAGGCGGCGGTTCGCCAGGATAGCATCGCGGTCGTCGCCGGAGCCGAAGCCGACGTTGAGGCCAGCGCAGATTCCAGTCGAGACGCCACCCCGCCGGCCGAGGAAGCCGTGCGGCAGGGGCTCCAAGGCAGCCGCGCGGATGATTTCCACGCTCACAGGCGCGCCCGCATCAGGAGGTCGTGATCGGCCTGGCGGCCGACCATGAAATCGTAGCGTCCGACCGCTTCGAAGCCGTAGCGTGCGTAGAATTTCTGCGCCCGGTGATTCTCGATGAACACCGAAAGGTAGAGATCCCCTGCGTCGCGCCGCCGCGCTTCGGCCAGCACCCAATCCATCAGTTCCCGCGCGATGCCGGTGCCGTGCCACGGCTGGAGCACATAGAGCTGGCGCAGCTCCGCCGCCGGCCCGGGCGGCTCGACCGGCAGCGAAACCGGGCCCATTTTGGCATAGCCGGCGAGCGCGGCGCCATCCTCGGCGAGGCGGAAGGCGAAGCCGGGATCCGCGATTTCGCGCCGCCATCCCGCCTCGGTAAATCCGGCGAAAAACGCCGCCAGGTCCTCGGGATCGTAAAGGTGGGCGAAGGTGTCGGTGAAGGTGCGGCGGAACAGTTCGTCGATGGCGGCGGCATCGTCCGGCTTGGCGTTTCGATAGGCGATCATCGTCAGAACCCCGCCGGCTCGGGCCAGGCCGGAGCCACCAGCGCCATCGCCTTGAACAGGCGGCCCATCTGATCGGGCGCCGTCAGCCGCTCGCGCGCGGCCGCGATCTCGGGGGCGCGCTCCGGCGTCGCCTTGGCCAGCGCGGCGGCGCGCAGCTTGATCCCCATCGCGTTGAGCCAGGCGCCCTGGTCGACCGGCCCGGCCACGCGCACTCCTTGGGCGTGCGCAGCTGCGGCGAGCGCGTGGAAATCGACATGGGCGGTGAGGTCGCGCGATCCCGGCGCTTCGAACGGGTCGGCAAAGGCATGGCCCGAGATCGCCTGGAGCGTGTCGCCGCTTCCCGGCCGGTCGTGGCCGTAATCGAGGATCAACGCGGCGCCGCCCTGCCGCGCCAGACGCCGGGCGAGGTCCGCGGTGATCTCCAGGGACAGCGGCGATGCTTCGGTCTGCACCTCGCCGTCGCGGACGAAGCGGCCCTCGGCGATCCCGATCCGCAGTTCGCGCGCGCCTTCGAACTGGCGGATCGGCAAGGCATCGAAAAACTCGTTGGCGACGACCAGCAGCGGCCCCCCGTCCGGCAGCGTCGAGAGGTCATCGTGCCAGCGGGCGGGGAGCTGCTCGGCCTGGGCGGCGCGCAGCACGGGGCTGGTCTCGACCAGCTCGACCGGCGGGGCGAGGCCCGCGCCGCGCATCGCCCGCAGCGCATCCGCGGCAAGCGTGCCGCGCCCCGGCCCGAGCTCGACGTAGCGCGCCGCCTGCGGCTGGCCCGCGCGCTGCCAAAGATCGCCGAGCCAGATGCCGATCAACTCGCCGAACATCTGGCTGATCTCGGGCGCGGTGATGAAGTCGCCATCCGCGCCGAACGGATCGCGCGTCGCGTAATAATGAGCGTTGGCCTCTTCCATATAGTCGGCGACGCTGATCGGCCCCTCGGCCGCTATCCTGGCCCGCAGCCGCTCCTCAGGCGGGAGCGGGGTCATCGGCGGGGACAGGTCGCACGCGCTCGACGCGCTTGCTTGCGGTGAGGACGAGATAGAGGCCGCCGATGATCATCGGCAGCGACAGCCACTGGCCCATGTGGAGATGGGTCTGCTCGGCGAAGGCGATCAAATGCTGGTCCGGCTCGCGGACGAACTCGATCAGGAAGCGGCTGACGCCGTAGACCAGGATGAAGGTGCCGACGAGCTTGCCGGGCTGGTAGCGGGCGTCGGTCTTCCAGAACATGAACCAGAGGACGATTCCGAGG
>DASQJU010000012.1:0-11354 GCA_035630915.1 Allosphingosinicella sp. | reverse complement strand
CGCGGCGGAGGCCCTGCGCGACATCCTGGAGACCGAAGCCTGGAACGCGCCCCGCTTCCTTGAACGCAGGGCGGTGACCTAACGCGCGGCCAGCAGCCTGCGCGATTCGCTGATCAGGTGAACCCAATCGCCAAAGGCTGTAGCCAGGCTGATGGTCAGTTCCTTGAGCGGCCCTTCCTTGAGGCAGCCGTCCTCGTCGAAACTGTCGTCGCTGACCCGCCCCAGATAAGCTTCGGGATGCTGCATCACCGGCATGTTGAGGAACACGGCGGCCTGGCGGATCTGGTGGTTTGAGCCGAACCCGCCGATCGACCCGGGCGAGGCGGTGACGATCGCCGCTGGCTTCTGGTTGAAGACGCTCTCTCCGTAGGGACGCGAGCCGACATCGATCGCGTTCTTGAGGACGCCGGGAATGCCGCGATTATATTCGGGGCTGACGAACAACACACCGTCCGCGGCGGCAACTTCGTTCCGGAACCGGTCATATTGCGGGATGGAATCCGCATCATAATCCTGGTTGTAGAGCGGCAAGTCACCGATCTCGATGATCGTGCAATCGAGCCGGTCGCCGGCCATGGCGCAGAGCGAGCGCGCCACCTTGCGGTTGATGGAGTCGCGCCTCAGGCTGCCGACGACGATCGCGATCTTGTAGCGGGTCATGTGGGTCCTACGCGCCGGCGTGCCGCGCGTTCCGTCCCGGCCCGCTCAGCCTGACTCGGCCTTGGCCTCTATGCGGTCCTTGTCGCGCTGCTCGACGCGGTGCGAGATCCAGCACAAAGTCATTCCGAGCACCGAGGCGATCATCCCGCCGACCAGGCAGGCGAAGAGCCAAGGCTGCTCCGAAGCGCTCTTCCACGAGACGATCCCGAGCAGCAGCACGCTGACCGAGGAGACGACATAGCCGAAACCCTTGAACGACGAGGAAGCGCGCATGGCACTGCAAAAACGCCGGCGCCGCATTCGGTTCCGCTTCCGAAGCTAGCGCCGTCGCCCCTGGTGCCGGATGTTGCTCGGACGCCCGCGGCGGCCGCCGCGCTCGTCACGCGGCCTTGGCGTCCGCCCGGCGCCGCGCGGCGCGTCCGGCAGCTCGAAGCGCAGGCCGCCGCTGACCGGATCGGCCTCGGCGAGGCGCAGGACGAGGCGCCGGCCGAGCGCATAGGTCTCGCCGCTTTCGTCGCCGATCAGCGACTGGCTCGCCTCGTCGTAGCGGAAATATTCCCGGCCCAGCGTCGCCGCCGGCACCAACCCGTCGCCGCCCAGCTCCTCGACCGTGGCGAAGAAGCCGAACGGCTGCACGCCGGTGATCCGGCATTTGACCAGAGCGCCGACCTGCTCGGAGAGATAGGCGGCGACGTAGCGGTCCATCGTCTCGCGCTCGGCGACCATCGCGCGGCGCTCGAGGTTCGAGATCAGCTCGCCGATCACGTCCATCGACGCCGCCTCCTCGTCGGTCAGCCCCCCTTCGCCGAGCTTGTAGGCGCGCACCAAAGCGCGGTGGACGACGAGATCGGCATAGCGCCGGATCGGCGAGGTGAAATGGGCGTAGGAGCCGAGCGCCAGCCCGAAATGGCCGTGATTCTGCGGCCCGTAATAGGCTTGCGTCTGGGTGCGCAGGATCTGCTCCATGATCTGGGGCCTGAACTCCGCTTCGCCGATCCGCTCGATGATATGGTTGAATGTCCCCGGCCGCACCACCTGGCCGAGCGCGAACTCCACCCCGAAGGTCTTGAGATAATCCCTCAGCGCGACCAGCTTCTCGCGGCTCGGCGGCTCGTGGACGCGGTACATGACGCCCATCTTCTTGGCCTCGAGCGCCTTGGCCGCGGCGACGTTGGCGGCGATCATATAATCCTCGATCAGCTTGTGCGCGTCGAGCCGCTCGCGCGGGGCGACCGACAGGATCCGTCCTTTCTCATCGAGCATCACCCGACGCTCAGGCAGATCGAGCTCGAGCGGGGCGCGCTTGACCCGCGCCGCGTAGAGCGCCCGCCAGCAATCCCAGAGCGGCCGGAGATGGTCGAGTATCCCGCCTTCGATCTCCGGCATCGAGCAGGGCGAGGAAGCAACCTCCACCGGCGCGTCCGT
The DNA here is from genome assembly GCA_035630915.1 of Allosphingosinicella sp. Taxonomy (GTDB): domain Bacteria; phylum Pseudomonadota; class Alphaproteobacteria; order Sphingomonadales; family Sphingomonadaceae; genus Allosphingosinicella. The sequence goes on along the minus strand of DASQJU010000012.1, from coordinate 9,269 downwards.
GTCGATCGCCGCCTGCGCGTCCTCATAAGCGATATTGGCCGCGATCCGCACCCGCGCCCGGCTGAACCGCCAGGATTTGAGCGTCCCGTCCTTCGCCACCTGCAAATGGCAGGCGAGCGCCGCCCGGTCCTCGCCCTGCTTCAGCGAGCATACTTCCGCCGAGAGAATCTCCGGCAGCATCGGCACCACGCGGTCGGGGAAATAGACGCTGTTGCCGCGCTTGCGCGCCTCCTTGTCGAGCGCCGAGCCGGGCCGGACGTAGAAGCTGACGTCGGCGATCGCCACGATCGCCTTCCAGCCCCCGGCATTGGCCGGGTCGTCGTCTGGAGCCGCCCACACCGCGTCGTCATGGTCGCGCGCATCGGCCGGGTCGATCGCGACGATCGGAACGTGGGTCAGGTCCTCGCGCTGGCCCAGATCGAGCATTGCGACCCGCTCCGCCTCCTCGATCACCCCGTCCGGGAATTCGTGCGGGATGCCGTGCTTGTGGATCGCGATCAGGCTGAAGCTGCGCGGCGCGAACGGATCGCCGAGGATCGTGTCGACCCGCGCGGTGAGCCTGGGCGGCCGCCCAACCTTCTCGGCCAACACCAGGTCGCCGACCTGCGCCTCACCCAAATCGGAGATCGGCAGCTCGCGCCGCTCCTTCTTCTCGACCGGCTTCAGCCAGTGCCCTTCGCCTTCCTTGTGAACGACGCCGAGGACGAGCTCGCTGCCCTTCAGCAATTTCTTCATTGGATGCGCGATCCAGCCGTCGCGCCCCTCTTCGTTCCGCGCCAGGATCCGGTCGCCGGCGCCGAGCGCCGCGGCGCCGCGCCCCTTGCGCTCCATCACCCGAAGGCGCGGCGGCGGCCCGTCCGCCTCCCATCGCTCGGGCACCGCCCAGACGCGCCCGCTATCGTCGATGTCGACGACCCGCAGCGCGGTCACCTTCGGGACCCCGCCCATCTTGTGGAACGCGCGGCCCGGCCCGGCGTCGATCAGCCCCTCGTCGCCCATGTCGCGCAGCAGCGCCTTGAGCGCGATCTTCTCATTGCCCTTGAGCCCGAACGCCTTGGCGATCTCGCGCTTGCCCGCCGGTGCGTCCGACGAGGCGATGAAATCGAGGATCTGCTGGCGGCCGGGGAGGCCCTGCTGTTTCGGTTTGCGTGCCATCTCAATCCGTCATTGCGAGGAGCGCAGCAACGAAGCAATCCGGATAAGCAATGGTTCCTGGATTGCCGCGCTCCGCTCGCAATGACGGCATACTCAATTGCCGGCCGGCGGGGGCGGCGGCGTGTAGGGCCGGAACGCCCCGCCCGGCACCGCCGACGCGACCGGGCTCTCCGACCCGTCCGGCGCCACCGAGGAGACGCCGAACACCCAGTCGTCGACGCGGATGCCAGCCAACGCCTCCTCGACCTGGCCGATGCTGTCCAAACAGGGCCCGCGGGGAAGGTGGCAGCCTGTCACGACCACTCTGTCATGCATGTTTACGCGTCGGCTATGCTCCCATTGCCCGGAGTCAGTGCGCCGCCACCGTACGATATAAGCCTCAGCACCCTCGACGACCCGCCACCTTAGCTTGGTGTCGGTGCCGACCGCTCCTTCGACCTGCGGCTCCGGCGGCATCGGCGCCCGCGCCAAAGCGGCCAGCGCCGCGACGTTGAGCTGCGTAACCCGGCGCAGATAGGGAAAATCCATCCGGTCGATCGTGTCGCCGTAGACGATCCCGTTCTCGGTCCTCAAATCCTGGTGCTGCCAGTTGTAATTCTCGATCGCGACCGAGAAGCGCACTGCCGGGAAGCCCGCATTGAGGAACTCGGTATGGTCGCCGCCGCGGCCGAAGCGGTCGTTGCGCCAGATTTGCCGCACGTCGAGGCCGAGGCTGAGATCGTCGGCCAGCCCGTCGAGAAAGCGCGAGAGGTTGCGTCCCGGCGCGTCGTTCTCGCCGCCCATGCTGCGCTGCCGCGCCGCAAGATCCTCGTGCCCCTGCCAGCGCGGGCCTTCGGAGAAGACGCGGACATGGGCGTCGTCGCACACCCCGTCCGAGCTGCATGAATTGCCGACGATGTCGTTGTTGAGGTTGGCCTCGACCTGCCAGCCCTGCGCGCGGGCGTAGTCGGCGAGGATCTTGCCGCCGTTCAGCCCCTGCTCCTCGCCCGAGAGCACGCCGTAGACGATCGTCGCCGGAAAGCGGTAGCGCGAGAGCACCCGCGCCGCCTCGATCACGGCCGAGGTGCCGGACCCGTCGTCATTCGCCCCCGGCGCGTCCGAGGTCGCGTTCATCGGGTCGGTGACCCGGCTGTCGATATGGCCGGTGATGATGATCACCCGGTTGGGATCGGTCGTCCCGCGCTGGATTGCAACCACGTCCTCGACCAGGGTCGGCGTCGGAATTCGCCGGTTAGTGACCGTATCCGAGGGCCGAACGATCTCCAGGCAACCACCGCAGGCGCGCGAATATTCGCGGAACCGCGCCTCGGTCCAGTTCAGCGCCGCGCCGATCCCCCGGGTGGGATTGTCGCGCACGGACAGCGTATGCCGCGTACCGAACGCGACCAGCCGCTCGACCGTGGCGCGCAGATTGGCCTCCGATACCTCGTCGGCGAGCGCACGGAGCGGCGGCGGCGGGGGTGGAGCGGAATGGCGGGACTGGGATAGGGCGGGCGCGGCCGCTAGCGCGGCGAGGATGAGCAGCTTTTTCATGAGCCCGTGGATGAACCGTTTGGCCCGCGCATGGCAAGGGCCGCGGCGTTGATCGAAGCCCGGGCCCGCCTTCGTCGAACGGCGGGTGCGCGAGGCGTTCCGACGCAGCACCCCTGCTCCACGTTCGCAAAAGGGGTGTCCCGATGATCCGACTGTTCCTCGCCGCGCTCGCCGCGCTCGTCTTCCTGTCGGCGCCCGCTCTGGCCCGGGAGCGGGGCGCCGACGTCGAAGAACTGCTCGCCGCCGACCGCGCCTTCGCCGCCGCCGCCGCGCGGGCGCCGGCCATCGCGGACGCTTTCGCCGCGATGTTCGACGCCGATGTCGTCGTGCCCCTCCCCGGCCGCGGTCTCCTCGTCGGCCGCGACGCGGTGCTCGAAGTCTATCGCGCCAGCCCGTCCTTCCGTGAGGGCGCGGTCTCCTGGGCACCGGTGCGCGGCGGCATCTCCGCCGACGGCACGCAGGGCTTCACCTTCGGCTATCTCGACGTCACCGCCGGCCCCGACGACCGGCGCAACCGCAAATATCTCGCTTATTGGGTGCGCCGGGCCGAGGGCTGGCGGGTGGTTGCCTACCGCCAGGTTCCGCGCCCGCCGGGCGCGGTTTCGACCGCCATGATCGCCCCGTCCCTCCCTGCGCGCTCCGTCCGGCCCAATCCGCGCGCGATCCCGCGCCATCAGGCCAGTCTCGCCGCCGCCGAGCAGGCCTTTTCCGACCGCGCCCAGCAAATCGGCCTGCGCGCCGCCTTTCGCGAGTTCGGCCGCCAGGATGCGATGAACATGTCCGAAGGCGCGGCCATTGCGATCGGTCTCGACGCGATCACCGCCCACTTCCCCGAAGGCCAGACGACGAGCCCGCTCAACTGGCGCACCGAGCGCAGCTACGCCGCCTCCTCGGGCGATCTCGGAGTCTCGATCGGCATCATCCGCGCCAATGGTCCGGTCCCCGAAGGCCGCCCGGCGAGCATTCCCTTCTTCACCGTCTGGCGGCGCGACCGTACCGACGCGCCCTGGCGCTACGTCGCCGAATAGCTCACGAACCTGGCGCCGCCGCCTCGCGGGTCGCGACCATCTCTTGGCTTCCCTGGTGGATGACGAGCCGGGTGACCGCTCCGCCCTCCACCTGGAAGACGACGCGGGCGTCGACGCCCTCGATCGCGAACTCGGTCGCGCTCGTCGCCCTGAGCGCCCGCGCGATCTGGTTGGCGGGCTGGACGGTCAGCGTCCCGTTCTCGCCCCACGCGACCAGGATCGGCCCTCGCGGCGACGCATAGCGCCCGACATAGCTGGCCAGCGTCTCGCGCGGCACCGCCGCTGTCGGCGCCTCGGGCGGGACCGGGCCGGTGCGCAGCGCGCGCACGGCCGGGGCCTCCCCCTCCTGGTACATCTCGATCGCCGCCGTGCCCGATGCGTCGCGGACGACGCGGAACCAGGTCAGATTGTCGGGCCCGTAGAAGAAGCGGTTGTCGCCGGCGGGAAAGACCTCGAGGTCGGCTGCGCCGGTCCGCCGCGTGTAGAGCTTGCCGTCCCGCATGAAGAAGCGCCGCTCGGCGCCGTCGGGCAGCGCGTAGACGCCGAGGAACGGCTCGACCGCGGCGGCATCGAGCGGCACCGCATTCAGCGTCGGATAGGGGTCGCCGAGCGCGAGCGCGGCGATCCGGCGCAGCGCCAGGCTCGGCGGAGTCGCCGGCGCGTCCGAGTTGGTGAAGACGGCGATGTAGAGATCTTGGTCCGGAAAATAGATGCTGTCGGTGGAAAAGCCGAAGATCCCGCCGGTATGCTCGATCGCCCGCCGGCCGCGCACCGTCGCGTTGGAGAGGCCGAACCCGTAGGGCACCGTGCTTCCGTCGGGCAATGCCGTGCGCGCGATCATCCGCGCATAATCCTCCGCGCCGACCACCCGGCCGTGGTGGAGCGCCTGGCCCCAGCGGGCGAGGTCCTCGACCGAGCCGAGCAAGGCGCCGGCCGCATGCGGGACGCTCATATGGATGCGATTGGCGGGGCGGACGCCGTCGGGGCCCGCCGAATAGCCGTGCGCCATCAGCGGCATCTCCACCTCGCCAACGCCGTAGCGGATCGTCGTCAGCCCCAGCGGGCGCGCGATCCTCTGCTCGATCGCCTCGTGCCAGGGCCGGCCAGTCACCCGCTCGATGATCGCCCCGAGCAACACATAGCCGCTATTGTTGTACTGGTAGCGCTCGCCCGGGCGATACAAAGCGGGCTGGTCGCGGAACACGGCGATCAGCTCGTCGGTCGTGTAGGGCCGGTTGGTATTGGCCTCGACCATGAAGCCGGGAATGCCGGTATAGGGCTGGATTCCGCTGGTGTGGTTGAGCAGCTGGCGCACGGTCGCGCTCGCGCCCGGCTGGGGATAATCGGGCAGAAAGCGCGAGAGCGGGTCATCGAGCGAGAGCTTGCCCTCGGCGGCGAACTGCAGGATCACCGACGCGGTGAACTGCTTGGTGATCGAGCCGATCCGGAACACGGTGCGCGGCGTGATCGGCGTTCGTGCCGCGACGTCGGCGAGCCCGCGCGCCCCGGAATAGATTGTCGCTCCGTGGTCGGTGACGATCACCGCCGCGCCGGGCCCGTCGGCGGGCCAATCGGCGGCGATCTCGGCGTCCACCCGCTGGCGGAAATCCGCCGGCGCGGCAAAAGCCGGCGCGGCGGCCAGCGCGGTGCAGGCGGCGAGCACGACCGCTCCCTTGGACGCAAAATTCATTGATGCCCCTCCCATTGGTTGCCGACTGTGTTATTAATCTAACACAGCGTCGTCAACCCGCTCAGGCGGCGGTCACCACCTGCTCGATCGCGCCGAAGATCGAATGGCCCTCGCCGTCCTCCATCCAGATCCGGACCGTGTCGCCGGCCTTGAGGAAGGGCGTCGCCGCCGAGCCGTCGAGGATCGTCTCGACCGTGCGCAGCTCGGCGAGGCAGGAATAGCCCTTGCCGCCACGGTCGACGGGCTTGCCCGGCCCGCCGCCCGCATCCTTGTTGGAGACGGTGCCAGAGCCGATGATCGTCCCCGCGCCCAAATTGCGCGTCTTAGCGAGATGCGCGACCAGGGTGCCGAAGTCGAACGTCATGTCCTCCCCTGCATCGGCGCGGCCGAAGGGCTGGCTGTTGAGGTCGACCCTGAGCACGCCGTGCAGCTTGCCCTCTTGCCACGCCTCGCCCAGCGCGTCGGGGGTCACGAACACAGGCGACAGCGCCGAGGCCGGTTTGGACTGGAGGAAGCCGAAGCCCTTGCCGAGCTCGGCGGGGATGAGGTTGCGCAGCGAAACGTCGTTGACGAGGCCGACCAGCTTGATGTGCTCGAGCGCCGCGTCGCGCGAAACGCCCTGCGGAACGTCGTCCACCACCACCACGATCTCCGCCTCGAGGTCGCAGCCCCAGGCCTCGTCGGCGAGCGGAATCGGGTCGCGCGCGCCCAGCATCTCGTCCGAAGCGCCCTGATACATCAAGGGATCGGTCCAGAAGCTTTCGGGCATCTCCGCCCCGCGCGCCTTCCTCACCAGCTCGACATGGTTCACATAGGCCGAACCATCCGCCCACTGATAGGCGCGCGGCAGCGGCGCGTCGGCGGCCCGCTCGTGAAAGCGGTCGCGCGGGATCACCCCATGTTCGAGATCGGTGGCGAGCAGCTGGAGCTGCGGCGCGATCCGCTCCCAGTCGTCGAGCGCTGCCTGCAGCGTCGGCGCGAGATGCGTCGCGTCCGCGCACCAGGCGAGATCGCCCGAGACCACCACCAGCCGCCCGTCGCGGCCCTGCTTCAAGCTACCAAGTTTCATGAGGCTCCACTGGCATTTCCCCCCTGCCTTGGCTAGGGGTCGCCGCGAGTCAGGAGTGTATTTGAACATGGGCAAGCACGAACCGATTGTCGCCAATGACGAGCAGGCCGAGGCCGCCGCCGAGATCGCCGGCCTGGTCGCGCGGGCGCGGAAGGCGCAGGCCGAGATCGAGCATGCGTCGCAGGAGCGGGTCGACGAACTGATCCGCGCCATGGTCTGGTCAGTAGCGAGGCCCGGCACCGCCGAGGAGATCGCCCGCCACACGTTCGAGGAAACCCAGCTCGGCAATTACGACGGCAAATATCTCAAGATCTTCCGCAAGACCCGCGCCGCCTTGATGGACATATTGGATGATAAGTCGGTCGGCGTGATCGCCGAATATCCCGAGCGCGAGATCGTCGTCTTCGCCAAGCCGGTCGGCGTGATCGGCGCGCTCTCGCCTTCGACCAATCCCGAGGCGACCCCGGTGATCAAGGCGATCAACGCGGTCAAGGGCCGCAACGCCATCATCATCGCCCCGCATCCTCGCGCCAAGCTCACCAACAAGCTGGTCGTCGACAAGATGCGCGCGGCCCTGGTCAAGATGGGCGCCCCCGCCGACCTCGTCATCGCGATCGAGACTCCGACGCTCGAGAAGACCAACGAGCTGATGCGCCAGTGCGACCGCATTCTCGCCACCGGCGGCGCGCCGATGGTGAAGGCCGCCTATGCGAGCGGCACGCCTGCGCTCGGCGTCGGCGCCGGCAATGCCGTCATCACGGTCGACGAGACCGCCGACCTCGACGCCGCCGCCGAGAAGATCCACATCTCGAAGACGCTCGATCAGGCCGCCTCCTGCTCGTCGGACAACAGCGTCCTTCTGGTCGATGCGATCCACGACGAGATGCTGGCCAAGCTTCAGGAAAAAGGCGGCCTCGTCCTCGACGCCTCGCAGAAGGCGAAGCTCCAGGCGGTGCTCTGGATCGACGGTACGCTCAACGCGAAGATCGTCGCCCAGCCGCCCGAGACGATCGCCGCCATGGCCGGCTTCGAGATTCCCGAAGGCACGAAGTTCTTCATCGTGCCCGAGACCGGCACCGGCCCGGACTACCCCTTCTCCGGTGAGAAGCTCACCGTCACGATGACGCTCTACCGCGTGAAGGACATCGACGACGCGATCGCGATGACCAACAGGATCCAGGCCTATCAGGGCCAAGGCCACAGCTGCGGCATCTATTCGCGCTCGGACGCCAACATCACCAAGCTCGCCGAAGCCACCCGCACCTGCCGGGTGATGGTCAACCAGCCCCAGGCCGCCTCGAACAGCGGCAACCTCTGGAACGGCATGCGCCAGACCTTCTCGCTCGGCTGCGGCTCGTGGGGCGGCACCGGCACCAGCAACAACATCAACTGGCGCGACCTGATCAACGAGACCTGGGTCTCCAAGCCTCTGCCGGTGCCCAAGGAGCTGCCCAGCGACGAAGCGTTGTTCGGCGACGTGATCGGGAAGCTGGGCTAGGCGCCGGCCCGCGGGAGGCGGGGACAGATACAAGAGAGCGTCGGAGGCAGGTTGTGCAATGAAGCTCTATTACACCCCCGGCGCCTGCTCGCAGGCCCCGCACATCCTGCTGATCGAAACCGGACTGCCGTTCGAGGCGGTGAGGGTCGATCTCAAGACCAAGCGGCTGGAGACCGGCGAGGACTTCACCGCGATCAACCCCAAGGGCGCGGTCCCGGCGCTCGAACTCGACGACGGCACGCTGCTGACCGAGAATGCGGTCATCCTCCAGTACATCGCCGACCTTGCCCCGGAGGCGCATTTCCTTCCGCCGGCCGGCAGTCTGGCGCGCTGGCGCGTGCTCGAATGGCTGAACTTCATCGCGACCGAGTTGCACAAGGGCTTCGCCCCGCTCTTCCACCCGACCGGCGAGCCGCGCTCCCATGCGATCGAATCGGTCTCGGCCCGGCTCGACTACGTCAACCGGGAACTCGGCAACGGCCCCTGGCTTACCGGCCAGACGCTGACGGTCGCCGATCTCTATCTCTTCGTCATCCTCGGCTGGGCGCGCGTATTCCACCTCGATCTCGACCGCTGGCCGGCGCTTCGCGACCACCGCGCCCGCCTCGCCCAGCGCTCGGCGGTCAAGGCTGCGCTGGCCGACGAGGGGCTTCACGCTTGATCCTCCACGAGCAGTGGAATCCCGCCCGTCCCGGCGCTAGAGCGCCCGCATGAGCCAGTTCGACCTCACCGACGAGCAGCGCCAGATCCAGGAGATGGCGCAGCAATTCACCGCCGATGCGATCACGCCCCGCGCCGCGGAATGGGACGAGAAGCACATCTTCCCCCGCGACACGATCCGCCAGGCGGCCGAATTGGGCTTCGGCTCGATCTACGTCTCCGAGGAGAGCGGCGGCATCGGCCTCGGCCGGCTCGAGGCGGCGTTGATCATGGAGGCGATGGCCTATGGCTGCCCCTCCACCTCGGCCTTCATCTCGATCCACAACATGGCGAGCTGGATGATCGACCGCTTCGGCGCGCAGGCGGTCAAGGACAAGTATCTCCCGTCGATGGTGACGATGGAGCGGATCGGCTCCTATTGCCTGACCGAGCCCGGCTCGGGCTCCGACGCGGCGGCGCTGGCGACAACCGCCCGGCGCGAAGGCGACCACTACGTCGTCAGCGGAACCAAGCAGTTCATCTCCGGCGGCGGCGAGAACGAGGTCTATGTCTGCATGGTCCGCACCGGCGTCGACGGGCCCAAGGGCATTTCCTGCCTGGTGATCGAGAAGGACATGCCGGGCGTCTCGTTCGGCG
>DASQJU010000011.1:0-2831 GCA_035630915.1 Allosphingosinicella sp. | reverse complement strand
CCTCGGCGTAGAGCCTGACCTCGATCGCGTGCCCGCGCGGCTCGGGGCGCCCGACGTCGAGGTGGGACAGCGCGGCGCCCTCGGCCACCGCGAGCTGCAGCGCGACCAGGTCGACGCCGAAGACCTCCTCGGTCACCGGGTGCTCGACCTGGAGCCGGGTGTTCATCTCCAGGAAGGAGAACCGCTCGGTCTCCGGGTCGTACAGGAACTCCACCGTGCCGGCGCCGACGTAGCCGATCGCCGTGGCGGCGGCACGGGCCGCGTCGTGCAGGGCGGCGGCCACATCCGGTGCGAGGTCCGGCGCGGGCGCCTCCTCGACCACCTTCTGGTGGCGCCGCTGGATCGAACATTCGCGCTCGCCGAGATAGACGATGTTGCCGTGCTGGTCGCCGAGCACCTGGATCTCGATATGGCGCGGCTGCTCGATGAACTTCTCGATGAACACGCGGTCGTCGCCGAAGCTGGCCAGGCCCTCGCGCTTGGTCGCCTCGAAGCCCTCGCGCACGTCCTGCTCGGACCAGGCGAGGCGCATGCCCTTGCCGCCGCCGCCGGCCGAGGCCTTCATCATCACCGGGTAGCCGATCTCGCCCGCGATCTTCACCGCTTCGTCGGTGTCGGCGATCTCGCCGAGATAGCCCGGGACGACGTTGACTCCGGCCTGCTTGGCCAGCTTCTTGGATTCGATCTTGTCGCCCATCGCAGCGATCGCGTTGGGCGGCGGCCCGATGAAGGCGATGCCGGCGGCGGCGAGCGCCTCGGCGAAGCGGGTCCGCTCGGAGAGGAAGCCGTAGCCCGGATGGACCGCCTCCGCGCCGGTCGTCTTGCAGGCGTCGATGATCAACTCGGCGTTGAGATAGGATTCGGACGCGGGCGGCGGGCCGAGCCGGACGCTCTCGTCCGCCATCTTCACATGCGGCGCGCGCGCGTCGGCATCCGAATAGACCGCGACGGTGGCGATCCCCATCCGCTTTGCCGTCCGGATGACTCGGCAGGCGATCTCGCCCCGGTTCGCGATCAGGATCTTCTTGAACATGCGCCCTATTGAGCCGGTGCGGGGTCGCCGCGCAACTGTGCCGTGCGCGCGCGCGTCAGCTCTGTGCGGCACACTTCGTAGGACATCGGCTCCATGCTACCGCCGCGGGCTTCGCCATAGCCCTGATAGGTGCAATGGGCATCGCGGAACGTGACCCACGCGCGCTGCGCCTCGCGCAGCTTCTCCTCGCTGGTCGGGCGCTGGTCGTACTGGCGGTCGATCGAAGCGTCGTCCGCGCGCGCTGCGGCCACCGCCTCGCGATAGGCGATGTTGAGCGCGCGGTCGGCGATCTCGAAATCGCGCATGGCGCACATGTTCATCTCAACCTGGGTCTGCGGATCGCGGCAGTCCTCCGCAGTCGGCTCCTGCACCGTCAAAGCGAGCGCCAGGAAGATCACTCCGCGGCCTCTTCCAACGGCGGCATGTTGTGCCCGAGCAATTTCAGCACTTCGCCCGCCGCTTCGACAAGGTTCGTGCCCGGCCCGAAGATCGCCTGCACGCCGGCCTCGCGGAGCATGTCGTAATCCTGCGGCGGGATGACGCCGCCGACGACGACCTTGATGTCGGGACGGCCCATGTCGCGGAGGTGTCCGATCAGCTCGGGGACCAGCGTCTTGTGCCCGGCGGCGAGGCTCGAGGCGCCGACCACGTCGACCTGTTTCTCGACCGCCATCCGCGCGCTTTCCTCGGGCGTCTGGAAGAGCGGCCCAGGGACGATGTCGAAGCCCAGATCGGCGAAGGCCGAGGAGACGAGATTGGCGCCGCGGTCGTGGCCATCCTGGCCCATCTTGGCGACGAGCATGCGTGGGCGGCGCCCCAACCGGCGCTCGACCGCACCGACGCCCGCCTCGGCGCGCTCCCACGCCGGATCGTCGGCCCAGGCGGCACCGTATATGCCCTCGACTGGGGTCGGAACGGTGCCGTAGCGGCCGAACGCGTCCTCGAGCGCCTGGCTGATCTCGCCGAGCGTGCAGCGCGCCCGCGCCGCCTCGACAGAGAGCGCCAGCAGATTGGCATCGCCGTTCGCGCCCTCGCGCAGGGCGTCGAGCGCGGCCTTGGCCGCCGCGGCGTCGCGCGCGGCGCGGGTCTTTTCGAGCCGGGCGATCTGCCCGGCGCGGACCTTGGCATTGTCGATGTCGAGGATGTCGAGGTGGTCCTCCTCGTCCTTGCGGTAGCGGTTGACGCCGACGATCACGGTCTCGCCGCGGTCGACCCGTGCGGCGCGGGAGGCGGCGGCCTCCTCGATCCGGCGCTTGGGCATGCCGGTGGCGACCGCGGCGGTCATCCCGCCCATCGCCTCGACCTCCTCGATCAGCGCCCAGGCCTTGTCGGCGAGCTCGGCGGTCAGCGCCTCGACATAATAGGAGCCGCCGAGCGGATCCGCGACGTTGGGAATACCGCTCTCCTCGGCGATCACCAGCTGCGTGTTGCGGGCGATCCGGGCGGAGAAATCGGTGGGGAGGGCCACCGCCTCGTCGAGGCTGTTGGTGTGCAGCGACTGGGTGCCGCCGAGCACCGCCGCCAGCGCCTCGAGCGTGGTGCGGATGACGTTGTTGTAGGGGTCCTGCTCGGTCAGCGACACGCCCGACGTCTGGCAATGGGTGCGCAGCATCTTGGATTTGTCGTTCTTCGCGCCGAAGCCGTCCATGATCCGGTGCCACAGGAGCCGCGCCGCGCGCAGCTTCGCCACCTCCATGAAAAAGTTCATGCCGATGCCGAAGAAGAAGCTGAGCCGGCCGGCGAACTTGTCGACGTCCATGCCCCGGTCGATGGCGGTGCGGACGTACTCCAGGCCGTC
>DASQJU010000010.1:0-2208 GCA_035630915.1 Allosphingosinicella sp. | reverse complement strand
GTCGTCGTCGACCTGCACGATGCCGAGGTTGCACGCCTCGAGCTGCTGGACGAGGCCCTCGACGCGCTGTTCGAGGAAATCCCCAAAGAGGTCGATCTGTTCGATCGCGGCATCAGCCGGGGAGAGACGCCGCGCCTGTGGATCGATTCCATCGCCCATGTGGGCATGGGCCGCGACAAGCGGGTGTACCGGTTCCTGCAGGACACCCGCTACGGCCGCAAAGTGCTGGCCGAATCCGGCAGCATCCCGGAGATCGTCGAAGCGGTGACGAAATATCTGGCGCAGCGCCTGATCGAGCGCGAACGCGCGCTCGCCGATGGTTCGCTGCCGGCCGTGCGCGATCTCAAGGAGGAGGCGCGGCTGGAGCGCCGCGGGCTCCGTCGCCGCGTCGTCAAGGCCTTTGTCCTCGGCGTGCTCGCGGGTTGCGTGATCCTGATCGCCGCCGCGCTGCTGTTCGGTTCGAAGCCGTAGCCGGACCTCGTGTCCGGCCCGGCCCGCGCCGCCTGGCCCGCGCCGCCTAGCCTAGGGGCCCGCAAGCCTTGTCCGCCTGACCTCGACGACCGTGTCGCCGCCGGCCGAAAGGCCGCGCGAGATGGCGTCGTAGCACCACGCGCCGGCTTCGCCCTCCACCCGATAGAGATTATAGCCGGCGCGGTCATGCTCGCCGGGCGGCGCTTCCGACGCCGACGGCACGCCCGCGACCGGGATGGGCCCGCGCGGTCCCTTCAGCTCGATCAGGGAATGCAGGTGATCGTGGCCGTGAATGACGAGCTCCGCCCCGTGCCGCGCCAGCACGGCGCAAAAATCGGCGCCGTCGACAAGACGCTTGAAGCGCCGCGCCGGCGGGCTGATCGGCGGGTGGTGGATCATCACGACGCGAAACAGCCCCTTGCGCCCGCAGTCATCGAGCGTCGGCGCGAGCCGGGCAAGCTGCTCGCCACCGAGCCGTCCAGTCGCCATGAAGGGCGCCGTCGGCACCGCGCTGGACAAACCGATCAGCGCCAGCGGGCCGCGCCGGCGCAGGAATGGAAAGGCGGTCTCGGCGTCGTCGTCGCCGCGCATGTAACGGCTCCAGTGGAACTGCGGGAAACGCGCCGCCCCGCGGGTGTAGACGTCGTGATTACCCGGCACCAAGGTGACGTCGTCGGGCGGCCCGAGTGATGAAAGCCAGGCAAGGGCCGGAAGGTATTCGCTCGGCAGCGAGATGTTGACGAGATCGCCCGACACCGCGATGTGGTCGGGCGCCTGCGCCTTGAGATCCGCCACGATGCGGGCGAGCACGTCGCCGCGATGGATCAGATGGCGCTTGCGCCGCCAATTGATGAAGCCGGTCGCCCGCTTGCCCAGGAGCTCGCGCCATCGCGGCGCCGGCAAGGGACCGAGATGCGGGTCCGACAGGTGTGCGAGCACGAACATGGAGGACATCCGCGGGAGTGGGCGCGGATGATGGCACCGTGCCAGCGGGCGGCACAATGCACGGTTTCACGAACTCCCGATCAGTATCCCGGCGGCAAATACGAGCGCTCCGCCCACGACGACCTGAAAGGTGGCCGCCAGGAACGGCGTGTCCATAAAGCGGTGGCGGATATAGGAGATCGCGATCAGCTCGACCACGACCACCGCGATCGCGACCATCGTCGCGGTCCAGAAGTTGGGAATGAGATAGGGCAGGGTATGGCCGAGCCCGCCGATGGCGGTCATCGTCCCGCACACGATGCCCCGCACGAGCGGAGCCCCGCGTCCGGTGAGCGAACCGTCGTCGGACAGCGCCTCGGCAAAGCCCATCGAGATGCCGGCGCCCACCGAGGCGGCCAGCCCGACCAGAAATGTCTCCCAGGTGCTGTGGGTGGCGAAGGCCGCGGCGAACAGCGGCGCCAGCGTGGATACCGATCCGTCCATGAGCCCGGCGAGCCCGGGCTGCACGTATTGCAGCACGAACATGCGGCGCGCGGTTTCGTCCTCCTTGGCGCGTGCGCTGGTGGTCAGGATCTGCTCGCCGAGCTTGTGCGCGAGCCCCTCGTGCTCGGCTTCCACCTCGGCCAAATCGACCAGGAGTTGGCGCACCGACGTGTCCCGGGTCGTTTCCGCGGCGCGGCGGTAGAAGCGGTTGGCCTCGTATTCCATGTCCTCGGCGAACTTGCGGACCTCGTCGAGATTGAGCGGCGAAATAGCCGTTGAACTACGACCCCTATTCGTTGGACGCACCAG
>DASQJU010000009.1:0-7459 GCA_035630915.1 Allosphingosinicella sp. | reverse complement strand
AGCGGCCGAGTTCGCCGTCGGCCGAGAGCAGCCCGAGCGAGACTCCGTTATTCTCGACCCAGCGCAGATCGAAGAATTCGACGAGCCGGATCTCCCGCCGGAACTCCAGCTGTAGCGGATAGGTCACCACCCATTTCGTCGCCTGATCGAGCAGGAACACGAGGAAGACGGCGATGGCGGCGAAGGAGCGGTTGCGCTTGAGCCGCAGTTGATCCGGCAAGGCGTTGGCACGCATCGCGGCCACGTCCATTTCTGCCTCAGCCACTGACGACCTCCTCGCAGCGCGCGCACAGGCCGCCATCTTCGGCGACTTCGGGCAGCAGCCGCCAGCAGCGGCCGCATTTCTCATTCTCGCTGCGCGTCACCTCGATCCCCTCGCCCTGGCCGGCCACCACTTCGGACACGATGTAGATTTCCGCAAGATCGGCAAGGTCCGCCTGGATCAGGCCCAGTTCCGATTCGGGAAAGGCGACCCGCGCCTCGAGGCTCGAGCCGATCGCCTTGTCGCGTCTAAGCGGCTCGATGCATTCGGTGACTCGCTCGCGGGTGGCGCGGATCACGTCCCATTTGGCGCCGAGAGCGTCGTCCTTCCAAGCGGCATCGACCTCGGGCCATTCGAGCAGGTGAACCGAGCCGCCCTCCGGGTAGCGCGTGCCCCACACTTCCTCGGCGGTGAAGCACAGGACCGGGCTGATCCAGCGCACCAGCGCCTGGAAGACCTGGTCGAGCACCGTCCGGTAGGCGCGGCGCTTCGGCGAGGTCGGCGCGTCGCAATAGAGGCTGTCCTTGCGGATATCGAAGAAGAAGGCGGAAAGATCGTCATTGGCGAAGGTCGAGATCGCCCGCGCATAGCGGTTGAACTCGAAGCCCTCGGTGGCCTCCTTCAGCTCCGCGTCGAGCGTGGCGAGCCGGTGCAGCACCCAGCGCTCGAGTTCCGGCATGTCGGCGGGCTTCACCGCCTCGTCGGCCGTGAAGCCGTCGAGCGCGCCGAGCAGGTAGCGGAAGGTGTTGCGCAGCTTGCGGTAGGCGTCGGTGGTGGTGGCGAGCACCTCCTTGCCGATCCGCACGTCCTCGAAATAATCGGTCGAGGCGACCCACAGGCGCAGAATGTCGGCGCCGTTGTCGCGGATGATCGCGAGCGGATCGATGACGTTACCGAGGCTCTTCGACATCTTGCGCATGTTCTGGTCGAGCGCGAAGCCGTGGGTCAGCACCGCGTCATAGGGCGCGCGGCCGCGCGTGCCGGAAGATTCGAGCAAGGAGGACTGGAACCAGCCGCGATGCTGGTCGGAGCCCTCGACGTAGAGATCGGCGCGCACCCCCTCGCCGTAGCGCGCCTCGATCACATAAGCGTGGGTCGATCCCGAATCGAACCAGACGTCGAGAATGTCCTTCTGCGGCTCGTAATCCTCGAGCTTGTAGCCGTTGCCGAGCAGGGCCTGATGATCGGCGTCGAACCAGGCGTCGGCCCCGCCCTCGTGGAAGGCGCGGATGATCCGCGAGTTGACCGCCGGGTCCTTGAGATACTCGCCGGTCTTGCGGTGGACGTAGAGCGCGATCGGAACGCCCCAGGCGCGCTGGCGGCTGATCACCCAGTCGGGGCGCCCCTCGACCATCGCGCGGATGCGGTTCTTCGATTTCTCGGGGACCCAGCGCGTGTCGTCGATCGCCTGAAGCGCGGTGGCGCGCAGGCTCCGCTCGCCGCGGTCCATGGGAATGAACCATTGCGGGGTGCAGCGGTAGATGACCTTGGCCTTGGACCGCCACGAATGCGGATAGGAGTGCTGGAAATCCGCGCTCGCCGCGAGCAGGCCGCCGGCCTCGCGCAGGTCCGCGCAGATCGGCCCCTCGGGTGCGTTGAACTTGGCATTGATCACGCTGCCCTGGCCGCCGAGCCATTCCCAGTCGGGCCGATAGAAGCCGCCATCGTCGACCGCGAACACCGGATCGATCCCCGCCGCCTTGCAGACGAGGAAATCCTCCTCGCCATGATCGGGCGACATGTGGACGAGGCCGGTGCCGGCGTCGGTGGTGACATGCTCGGCCGGGAGGAAGGGGCGCGGCCGCGCGAAGAAGCCGCCGAGATGGTGCATCGGGTGGCGGGCGATGGTGCCGGCGAGTTGCTGCCCCTTCAGCGTTTCCTTGGGGAAAAGGGCAATTCGAGGCCGCGCACCGTCCGACATAGTCGGCATTGCTTGGTCTATACGGTCGCGAAACGCTTTTTCGAGTTCGGCGGCCACAACCAGTCTCTTCCCGAAGAGATGACCCAGGGGGTGCCGATCCTGGGCAGCGCCTAGATCGACGTTCCCTTCACCGCTTGCGCCAAGGCCGACTTCAAATACCTGGTATTCGACGTCGGGGCCGTAAGCGATTCCTTGGTTAACTGGGATCGTCCACGGCGTGGTCGTCCACACCACCGCATGTGCGCCGACCAGCTCCGGGATCCGGCTCTCGACGATCTCGAAGCCCACGTCGATCTGGGTCGAGACGACATCCTCATATTCAACCTCGGCCTCGGCCAGCGCGGTCTTCTCGACCGGGGACCACATGACCGGCTTGGCGCCGCGGTAGAGCTGGCCGCTCTCGGCGAAATTCAGCAGCTCCTCGACGATCTTCGCCTCGGCCTCGTGCTTCATGGTGAGATAGGGATCGTCCCACTCGCCCTGCACGCCGAGGCGCTGGAACTGCTCGGACTGCACCTGGACCCACTTTTCCGCATAGGCCCGGCATTCGGCGCGGAACTGGGCGGTCGGTACCTCGTCCTTGTCGAGCTTCTTCTTGCGATATTGCTCCTCGACCTTCCATTCGATCGGCAGGCCGTGGCAATCCCAGCCGGGCACGTAGGGCGCGTCCTTGCCGAGCAAAGACTGCGAACGCACGACGATGTCCTTGAGGATCTTGTTCATCGCGTGGCCCATGTGGATGTCGCCATTGGCGTAGGGCGGGCCGTCGTGGAGGATGAAGCGCTCGCGTCCCTTACGAAGGGCGCGGAGCTGCTCGTAGAGCTTCGTCTCAGCCCAGCGCGCGAGGATCGCCGGCTCCTTCTGGGAGAGGCCGGCTTTCATCGGGAAATCCGTCTTGGGAAGGAAGACGGTCGAGCGGTAATCGGGTTTTTCGGACATTGGCGGCGGCTTAGCGGGGAAGGTGGGGGCGTTCAACGCCCGAGGGCGCGGCCGACGTCGTGCATGTCCTCGATCAGTAGCAGCCCGCGATAAGAGCGCGGCACCTCGCCGATCTGCTCGGCCTGTTCGAGGCCGACGAAGGCGCCCGGCGGGGCGTCGCCCTGGATGAACAGGCGTGCCCCGGCGCCGGTCAGCCGGTTCATGAAGCGATAGGGCCAGCCCCACAAGGTCCACTCGCCGCGGCGCGGGACGATCACGGTCGCGCCGCGGCATTCGTTGGGCACCTGGCCGAACCAGCCGGTCGCGCGGTAGCCGGAGAGGCAGGCGTCGCCGGCCTGCCGGTCGATCGTCCAGCCGGCCCGGGTCAGCTGCCGAAGGCGACCAAGCGCCTCCGGAGGGCCTGCAAAGCCGTGCAGGTCCGAGACCGCCACGCTGGCGCGGGCAAAGTCGGCGAGCAACGCGTCGGCGTCGCGCGGCTCGGAGAGGGTGAAGATCAGGGTCGTGCCGGTGGGGACGCGGCGCAGCACCTCTTCGGCGGTGGGCATGCCGCCGACCCCGCGTCCGCGCAGCGGGAAGCTGGCGCCGCCGTCCGGGCTGTAGCCATAGCCGACGTCGAGCGTGGCGAGATATGCCATCGGACGGTCGCGGACGCGCCCCGTTCCATTGGTCCGGCAGCCAAGATCGGCGTCCCGGAAGATCATCGCGCGGCCGTCGGCGCTCGCGTGGACGTCGAGCATCAGCGCGCGGGCGCCGAATGAGATGGCGGCCTGCATCGAGAAGATCGTGTTTTCGATGAACATGTGGCCGGTCGCGCGGACGTGGCGCGCGCTGCAGTCGCCCACCTCGGCCCGGTCAAACGGCTGCACGACGCCGCGGTGCGCGACGACGATCAGCGGCCCGGTCGGCGCTGAGGAGAGCCACGAGGCGTTAACGATCGAGAAGGCGACCACCGCCGCCGCCACCGCCAGCAATGCGATCTGCGAGCGCCTCAAGCGCCAAGCCTCCGCCGCGCGACCTCGGCATCCCGCCCGATCTGCGCCTTGAGCGCGTCGAGCGTCTTGAACGTCTCTTCGTCGCGGATGAAGGAGATCAGGTCGACCTCGACGCACTGGCCGTAAGTCTCCTCGTCGAAGTCGAAGAACCAGGGCTCGAGCAGCTCCTTGGCGTCGAACATCGGGCGGGTGCCGAGATTGGCGACGCCATTCAGCGTACGGCCGTTCTCCAGCCGGCCGCGCACCGCGTAGACGCCGAAACGCGGGCGCTGATACTTGCCGAGCGGGATATTGGCGGTGGGAAAGCCGAGCTCGCGGCCGCGTTTGTCGCCGTGCTCGACGATTCCCTCGATCGCGAACGGACGGGTGAGCAGGCGCGCCGCGGTCTCGCAATCGCCCGCTTCGAGCGCCTCGCGGACCCGGCTCGAGGAGACCGGCTCCCCATCCTCGTCCACCACCGGCGCGACCGCGTCGACCGAGATGCGGTTGGCCTGGCCGAGCAATTTCAGCACCTCGACATTGCCGCCGCGGCCCTTGCCGAAGGTGAAATCCTCGCCGGTCACCACTCCTGCGGCGCCGACCCGGCTGGCGAGATAATCGGTGACAAAATCGGAGGCATCGACCGAGGCCAGCTCGGCGCCGAAATGGAACACCAGCATCGCGTCGGCGCCGGCCGCGCCGAACAGCCGCTCGCGCTGGTCGAGCGTGGTCAGGCGGAAAGGCGGCAGGTCCGGCTTGAAGTGGCGCACCGGGTGCGGATCGAAGGTCGCGACGAGCACCGGGCGACCCTCGGCCTCGGCGCGCGAAACCGCGCGTCCCACCACCGCCTGGTGGCCCTTGTGAAATCCGTCGAAATTGCCGAGCGCGACGATGGCCCCTCGAAGCGGGGCGGGAACCGCCGAGCTCCCGTCCAGGCGCTCCATAACGCTGCTATAGGAAGCGTCGCGCCGGTGGGCAACGCGCTGCGATTTCCGCCCCGTCTCCCTTATGGACTATAAGGCGCCGGGGAGGCCGCGATGCCGAACATCAGCTACCCGGGCGTTTATGTGGAGGAGGTCCCCAGCGGCGGGAGATCGATCCCCGGCGTGGACACGACTCGCGCGGCGTTCGTCGGCCATGCGCTCAAGGCTCCGGCGTGGATGGAGCCCGTCAGGATCGAGTCGCTCACGGCCTTCGAGCGCGACCTGGGCGGGCCGGTGGAAGGCTTCCGCCTTCACGGGGCTCTGCGGGCCTTCTTCGACCATGGCGGCAAGCAGGCCATCGTGCTTCCGGTCGGGCCGTGCGACGGCGCGACCGCGGATCCTGCGCCGTTGCTGGCCGGGCTTGAGCGGATCGGGAGAGAGGCCGGGCCGAACTTGCTGCTCGTCCCCGACGCGCTGCGTCTGTCGCGTGACGATTATCATGCGGTCGTCCAGGCGATGCTCGCCCAATGCGCGCAGCTCAAGGACAGGTTCGCGATCCTGGACGTGCACGGCGGTGACGATTCGGCTGCGCGCAGCCTGGCGGGCAGCGCGCCGCTCCTCGCCGCCTTCCGCGCGGCCATTGCGCCACTCGGCGGAGCGCGCGCTTTCGGCGCCGCTTATTATCCCTGGCTGGTCGACTCCGCGGGTTCGGCGCTCCCGGCCGCCCCGGCCGTCGCCGGGCTGGTCGCAAGGACGGACATCGAGCGCGGGGTCTGGAAGGCCCCGGCCGGCATCGAGGCGTCCGTTCGAGTCGCCGACGTCGCGGTCCGCTACACCGACCGGCAGCAGCAGGAGGTGGGCGCGCCGGTGAGCGAGCCCGCGATCAACCTGATTCGGCGCTTTGCCGGAAAGGGCGTGGTTGTCTGGGGCGCGCGAACGCTCGCCGCCGAGGGCGGGGACTGGCGCTACGTCAGCGTTCGACGGACCGCGATCTTCATCGAGCAATCCATTTCCCAAGGGCTGCAATGGGCGGTGTTCGAGCCCAACGAGATCCAGACCTGGCAGCAAGTGCGCAGGTCGGTGGAGAATTTCATGTTCACGCTGTTCAGGCAGGGCGCGTTCCAGGGCATGAAGCCGCAGGATGCCTATTATGTCGCCTGCGGTCTCGGCGCGACGATGAGCCAGGACGACGTCGAGGGCGGCAGGCTGATCGTGGAGATCGGCTTCGCCCCGATGCGGCCGGCCGAGTTCGTCATCATCCGCATCACCCTGACGATGTGCGCTCCAGGCGGATGAAGCTGTAGCCCTCGCGATCCTCGCGCACCGCCTCGCGCCAGCGCGCCGGATCGAACGGGGGCAGGAAGGTGTCGCCGTCTGGCGCGCCATGGACCTCGGTCAGTTCGATGGCGTCGGCCAGCGGTTCGAACGAAGCGAAGATTCCCGCGCCGCCGATGATCGAGACGCGCTCCTCCCCGGCCAGCGCGAGCGCCTCCTCGCCCGAGAGGGCGATCTCGGCGCCCTGGGCGCGCCAGTCCTGGTCGCGCGTCAGCACGATGTGGCGGCGGCCGGGGAGCAGGCCGGGCAGGCTCTCGAACGTGCGGCGGCCCATGATCATCGCCGAGCCCATCGTCACCCGCTTGAAGTGCTTGAGATCCTCGGAAAGGTGCCAGGGAAGGCCGCCATCCTTGCCGATCACGCCATTGTCGGCGCGGGCGACGACCATGGTAATCCGCGCCTCGCTCAAACCGCGACCTCGGCCTTGATATGCGGATGGGGATCGTAGTCCGTGACCTCGAAGTCCTCGAAGCGATATTGGTCGATCGCCTCGGGGCGGCGGAGCATTGTCAGCTTCGGCGGCGGCCGGGTGTCGCGGGTGAGCTGTTCCCGGGCCTGGTCGAGATGGTTTGAATAGAGGTGGCAGTCGCCGCCGGTCCACACGAACGTGCCGGGCTCCAGCCCGCATTGCTGGGCGAGCATGTGGGTCAGCAGGGCATAGCTGGCGATGTTGAAGGGGACGCCCAAAAAGACATCGGCGCTGCGCTGGTAGAGCTGCAGGTTGAGCCGGCCGCCGGCGACCTGGGTCTGGAACAGGCAGTGGCACGGCGCCAGCGCCATCAAATGGAGCTCGGCCGGGTTCCAGGCGGTGACGATCTGGCGGCGCGAGGCGGGATCGCGCTTGATCAGGTCGATCAGGCCCGCGATCTGGTCGATCTCGCGCCCGTCGGCCGCCTCCCAGTGGCGCCATTGCTTGCCGTAGACGGGGCCCAGATCGCCGGCCTCGTCCGCCCATTCGTCCCAGATGCTGACCTTGTTCTCCTGCAGCCAGCGGACATTGGTGTCGCCGTTCAGGAACCAGAGCAATTCGATCAGGATCGAGCGCAGATGGAGCTTCTTGGTGGTGAGCAAGGGAAAGCCCTCGGCAAGGTCGAAGCGCATCTGGTGC
>DASQJU010000008.1:0-2321 GCA_035630915.1 Allosphingosinicella sp. | reverse complement strand
GTGGCTTAACATAAGATTTTGCAGATTCCGAATCGCCCGCCCGAGCCTGTAAATCGGGGTAATTTCCTAGGTATTTAGCGGGAACCCACGCGGCGCAGAATCATGTCGAGCACGGCCGGATGAAGCGGTCGTTCGAACGCGCAGCCGATGAGATTGCCCTTCGACCAGGCGACTGTTGCATGGCAGGGTTCGAGCCCGGGCAGCCGCAGCCACACGTCGGACCCCTTGGCCAGCTCGAGATGGGTGCTGGCGCGGAAACCATGGGTCGAAAGATCGGTCACCTCGACCGAGACGCCCGAGGCGCCGCGTTGGCGCAGACCCGCACCGATCTCGGTCTGGATGCGCTTGGAAACCCGGCTGTTGGTCGCTTCTTCGGACCTGTCGCCCCCGAACGAAATCTCGCCGGAGAGGATCGCCCCGCCGTAAGAGCCGGGGGAAGGGGATTGGCTGCTGCGCCACGCGTCCATCGCCGCCCCCTTCAGCTCTTGTCCTCAGGGAGGTTCAGGCCGACCGCGATGCTCCAGGCTTGCGCGACCTTGCGGTCCTCCACCGACATCCTGCCGATACCCGGCCGCCGGTAGCTCTGCGGATAGGGGGTCTGGACGCTCGCCTTGGGCGGCTTGCCGATATGGATCAGCAACTCGTGCTCGTCGATCATGTGGTCGAACTCGATGCCCACGCGGGTGCCGGCGGCCCAGGCCACCCGCGCGTTGACGATCGTCTCGCCACGGATGAAGACGACGGCGCTGCCGACATTGGGCGATTGCGGGCATTCGAGCAGGGCGCCCTTGCGCGACAGATCGCGCAGCCGCGCCTCCACCTCGCCGAACGAAGTTTGTAGTTTTGCCGCGAGCAGAACCCGCGCCCGCTTGGCGGACCGATTGCCCTCTACCGACTTCTGGAAATTCTCTGCGCCCATCACTGTGTCCCGTAATCAATTCCCGCGCATAGCGCCGAGGGGGCTAAATTGTAGTAAACGCGGGCGGCTGTTTTTCCCCGGCGCGACGAAACGGCGTTGACGGTTCCCGATGCGCCTTTCATGGCCCTTGGTCATGCGATTCTTCTCGGACAATGCCGCCGCTGCCTGTCCCGAGGCGCTGGCCGCGATCGGCGAAGCCAACCGGCTCGACACCGCTTATGATGGCGATGCCTGGAGCCGTCGGCTCAACGCGGCCTTCTCGGCGCTGTTCGAGCGCGAGGTGGAGGCGTTGTGGGTCTCGACGGGCACGGCGGCGAATGCGCTCGCGCTCGCCGCACTCTGCCCGCCGCATGGGCGGATCCTTTGTCACCGCCACGCCCATATCGAGATCGACGAGTGCGGGGCGCCGGAATTCTACACCGGCGGCGCCAAGCTTCTGCTGGGCGATGGCGAAGGCGCGAAGCTGACGGGCGAAACCGTTGCGGCGCTGGCCGACAGCGTCAGGGTGGGCGACGTCCACCAGGCGCAGCCGGCGGCGCTCTCGATCACCAACGCGACCGAATATGGGCTGGTCTACACCGCCGCGGAAACGGCGGCGCTGGGTCAGCGGTGCAGCGCGCGTGGCCTGCGCTTCCATGTGGATGGCGCCCGCTTCGCCAACGCGGTGGCGCGGCTCGGCTGCGCGCCGGCCGATCTCACCTGGCGGGCCGGGGTCGACGCCTTGTCGTTCGGCTTCACCAAGAACGGCGCCCTGTCGGCCGACGCGCTGATCCTGTTCGATGGCGCGCTCGCCGAGGCGACCCGATACCGGCGCAAGCGGGCCGGCCATCTCCTGTCCAAGGGCCGCTATCTCGCAGCCCAGATGCTGGCGATGATCGAAGGCGACGTCTGGCTGCGCAACGCCCGCGCCGCCAATGCGGCCGCCGCGCGGCTGGCGGAGGCCGCGGGCGCGGATCGCGTGATTCATGTCGTGGAGGCGAACGAGGTGTTCATCCGCCTGACTCCGGCGGAGGATTCGGCGCTGCGCGCCCAGAGGTTCGATTTCTACGAATGGGGACCGGGCGAGGCGCGGCTGGTGACCAGCTGGGACAGCGATCCCGCCCATGTCGACGCGCTCGCCGCGGCGATCCGCGCGCTGTGACGGCGCAGCCGTCATCCCGGCGCAGGCCGGGATCTCAGCACGGAAATGCGCCGAGCCCCTCGCCCCCCGAGACCCCGGCTTTCGCCGGGGCGACGCTGTGGAGCTTCCTCCTGATCACCCTGATCTGGAGCTCGACCTGGATCGTCATCAAGGGCCAGCTCGGCATCGTGCCACCGGTCTGGTCGGTCAGCTACCGCTTCTTCATCGCGGGCGCGGTGATGCTCCTACTCGGGAGGCTGGCCGGAGCAAGCCTTCGGCTGG
>DASQJU010000007.1:0-16690 GCA_035630915.1 Allosphingosinicella sp. | reverse complement strand
AGCGCCAGGAGGCACTGCGGCGCTATCTCATCGCCGCGCGCGCGGACGATCCGCGCGCCGCGCTCCAGACGGCGACGGGAATGGATCTCGCGGCGTTCACCGCGGAGCTGCGCCGCCATATTCGCGGCAACCAGATCACCTACCGCCAGATGAACCGGCCCGAGGGCTGGACGCTGCCGGCAGTGGCGGTCACGACCCTGCCCGCCTCCGCCAATGCGCTGATGAATTTCGAAGCCGCCATGCGGATCGGGATCGACGAGGGCAAAGGACCTGAATATCTCCAGCAGATCCGCACCGCCGCGGCGCGATTTGCCGGCGACCCGTTTGCCCAGCGGATACTCGCCCATGCCGAGCTGCTTTACGGCGACCCGGCAGTGGCGGACCGCCTGCTCGACGGGCTGCTCCAGGCGAGCCCGGCCGACGCCGAGCTGATGTATTTCAAGGGCATGCGCTATCTGACCACCGCTGAGCGGGAGGAGGCGACCGACGAGGCGCGCGCGGCCGACCTGGTGCTCGCCCGGCAATGGTTCACCCGCGCCCATCGTGCCGACGACAACAATTATCAGACGCTGTTCCGCTTTGCCCAGAGCCTGCGCAGAGACCGCGAATATGTGTCCGAAAATACCGCAAACGTGATGATGCTCGCCCACCAGCTCGCACCGCAGGTTTCGACCATTACGATGAATGCTGCGGCGTTGTTGATGAATCGCCGGGAATATGCGGACGCGATCGCGCTGGTCAGGCCGCTCTCGGCCGACCCGCACAATGCCAGCCTCGCCCACGCGGCGCGGCAGCTGATCGAGCATGCCGAGGCAAGTGCCGAAGGACGGCGCCCGAATCGGGCCCAGCCGTCCACACCTTCCGCCAATGCCTCGACAGAGGCTCGGCCCGGGAGCTAGCCTCCCTCGCGAAGGGCGGCCGCCAGCGCCAGCGCGATCGCTTCGGCCCCGCGCGGATTGGGATGGCGGTCGACGCGGAGGCGCCAGCCGCGGTCGAGCCTGACCAGCAGATAGGGGATATGCGCCTCATCGAGCACGCGCCGGCGGACGGTGCGCTCGGCGGGCTCTTCGGGCCAGTATTCGGGGACGAGGACGAGCGCCCTCCCGCCGCGCGCTTGGACCAGCGCAATTGAGGCGCGCAGCGCCGCCCGGGTCATCGCGACGCCCTCGTCGACGCTTCGCGTGCCGCGGTAGCGCACCAGGCGCCGCGCGAGCTCGACCAGCCTCAGCGACGGCGGCTCGGCGGGCCGCCAAATGAGGTGGGAATCGAGGTGCGGGCGGTCGCGGTCGAGATTGCGGTCGAACAGCATCGGCACGAACGGAATCACCACCGCGACCGGTCGGCGGAAGCGCGGCAGCTCGGCCCGCAGCCTGAGGTACATCTGGTCCGAGGCGTAGGCGTTGACCGACAGATTGGCGACCTGGGTCCCAGTGGCCCGTTCGAGCCGGGCCTGGATCGTCTCGTGCCACTGGAGGCCGTAGCCGAGCAGGAAGGATTCGCCGGCGAGCAGGATGGTCGGCCGATCGAGATCGAGGGGATCCGCAGGCAACCGCACGCGATAGCCGAAGCGATTGGTGGCGTAATCGATCGCTCGGCCGTCGATCTCGGCCTGACCGCGATGGCTGGGCACAAACGTCCAGCCGAGGTGCGAGTCGGCCTGGCGCAGCGGCTCCTTGGTCCCCCAGCGCTCCTGCGTGGCGCGCCAGGTGCGCGTGTGCAGGACTCCCTCGGTGACGACAAAGGCGGCGGCGATCGCGAGACCCGCCGACAGCGCCGAGACAGCGAGTCGCCTCCCCCGTCCGACGGCGACGGCGCGGAGGATCCGGGGCCGCACGACGAGCAGGACCACAAGCCCGCTCAAGGCCATGAACACGCGCAATCCATCGACCAGCCCGATCTGGAAATCGCGCGACATGGCAAAAGCCGGGAGGAAGTGACGGTCGGTCCAACCCTTTCCGGCAGCGGCTGCAAGGGCGATCAGAACGAAGCCTGCGAACGCGAGCGACAGGTTCGCGGCGCGGGCGGCGGCTTCGCTTCGGCTTGTGCCTCCGCCCGACATTGGCAGGCTTCCCAACGCTATGATAAGGAATTCCAAGGAGTATCGTTGATGCGTGCGTTGCTCAAGCCGGTGCAGCGATGGGTTTGGGGGGACGCTGCAAGGCGGGGCCTCCGACTCCTTCGATTCTCCGAGGTCGAGGCCGATGGCGGGCGCGACCTGGTCCGGGCCGCGGAGCTGACGTCCGATCCGCGGCTCAGGAAGCTCTATTTGCGCCATGCCGGCGACGAGCGGCGTCATGCCGACATCTTCCGCACCCGGGCCCTCGAGTTGCTGCGTGCCCATCCCCCTGCCGCCGGCGAAGCTCCGCAGCGCGACTGGCTGGCGCCGGGCGAGCGCGGGCTCGACGACGTCGAGATCGGCCCCGGCGGGGATGCGCCGCTGCTCGCCTTCCTCCATCTTTCCGAAGCCAATGCGGCGCGCGACTTCGCCGTCTACCGCGACGCGGTCGGCGCCGACGATGCCACGCGCGCCGTGTTCGAACGGATCCTGCGCGATGAGGTGTTCCACATGAACTACACGAAGCGCGAGCTGGAGCGCGTCTCGCCCGCCCGGGCGAAAGGGCTGATCTGGAGGGCGCGGCTCAAGCGGGTCTGGAAAGCCTATCTGCGCTTCGCGGTGGGGCTCGCCGGGATCATCGGCGGAGTCATCCTGACGCTGCAATATTTCATCCTGCTGCCGCCCTTCGCCTGGATCTCGAAGCGCGCCGCCCGCCGCGAGGCGCAAGGATGGGTGGAGCTGCCCGCCGATGCGGGCCAGGACCTGCGCGGGCAATATTGATGAAGATCCTCGGGCTCTCCTGCCATTATCACGATGCCGCCGCGGCCTTGCTGGTCGACGGGCTCCCCGTCGCGGCGGTCCAGGAGGAGCGCCTGTCACGGCGCAAGAACGACGCCGCCTTCCCGCTCGCGTCGGTCGAATATTGCCTCGACGAGGCGGGCCTCGAGCCGGGCGACCTCGACGCGGTCGTGTTCTACGAGCGGCCGATGCTGAAGTTCGACCGGGTGCTGACCACCTTGCTTCGCGCCTTCCCCCGCTCCTACCGCGCCTTCCCGCACGCGATGAAGAATATGCTCGGCGAGAAAGCGTGGGTGCGCGGGATCATTTCCTCGCGGCTCGGCGTGCCGGGAAACAAGATCCTGTTCACCGAGCATCACCAGGCGCACGCGGCCGCGGCCTTCCTCACCGCGCCGACCGACGCGGCGGCGATCCTCACCGCCGACGGCGTGGGCGAATGGGCGACGCTGACTGCGGGCCGGGGCTCGAAGGGCGCGCAAGGCACGACGATCGCGCTGGAGCGGGAGATCCGCTTCCCCCACTCGCTGGGCATGCTCTATTCGACCTTTACCGCCTGGCTCGGCTTCGCGGTGAACGAGGGCGAGTATAAGGTCATGGGGCTGGCCGCTTACGGCACGCCCAGCATGGCCGACGCGGTGCGCAGGCTGGTCCCTCGCACGGCCGACGGCGCGTTCCGGCTCGCGCTCGATTATTTCGATTTCCAGGGGAGCACGGAGAGTTCCTTCTCACGGCGCTTCGTCGACCTGTTCGGCCCGCCGCGCCGCGCCTGCGATCCGATCGATCTCTCCAGCCCTGCCGGCCGCCATTATGCCGACTGCGCCTCCAGCGTGCAGCTGGTGCTC
The DNA here is from genome assembly GCA_035630915.1 of Allosphingosinicella sp. Taxonomy (GTDB): domain Bacteria; phylum Pseudomonadota; class Alphaproteobacteria; order Sphingomonadales; family Sphingomonadaceae; genus Allosphingosinicella. The sequence continues at coordinate 12,994 of DASQJU010000007.1, read as the reverse complement.
GAGGACATCCTCGTCGACATCGCCCGCGATCTGCAGCGGCGGACCGGTCTTGCCGATCTCTGCTTTGGCGGCGGGGTGGCGCTCAACGGCGTCGCCAACGCGCGGATCCTGCGCGAATCCGGCTTCGAGCGCCTGTTCGTTCCGACCTCGCCGGGCGACGCCGGCTGCGCGCTCGGCGCCGCGCTCTACGCAGACCGGATTCACTTCGGCAATCCCGCCCTTCCCTTCCCCGATCACGGCTTCTTCGGCCCCGAGGTCGACGGCGCCGCGCTGGCCCGTATCGCCGGAGAGGACGGCCTCGCGGTCGAGGCGCTCGACGACGAGCGCCTGATCGCGCGCTGCGTCGACGAGCTCGCCGCCGGCAAGATCATTGGCTGGATGGACGGGCGCTGCGAATTCGGCCCGCGCGCGCTCGGTCACCGCAGCCTTCTCGCCGCGCCGCACGACGCGGCCGTGCGCGACCGGCTCAACCGCGACATCAAATATCGCGAGGAATTCCGCCCGTTCGCGCCGGTCGTGCCCGAGGAGGCGGCCGACCGTTACTTCGAGCTTCCGCCCGGCGGCGCGCGGCTGGCCCGCTTCATGTCCGGCGTGTTCCCGGTCCGCGCCGAATGGCGCGAGCGGCTCGCCGCGGTCACCCATGTCGACGGGACGGCGCGGCTGCAGACGCTGAGCCGGGATTTCGCGCCGCGGCTCCACGCCTTGCTCGAGGCCTATGGCGAGCGGACCGGCGTTCCCGTGCTGCTCAACACCTCGCTCAACATCGCCGGCGATCCGATCGCCTGCTCCGCCGCCGAAGGCTATTCGACCTTTCACCGCAGCGGCATGGATATGCTCGTCGCGGGTGGGACTTTGATCAGGAAGCGCGAGCGCGCCAGTGCGCCGCGCGAGGAGGAATATGCATGATCCCCCAGCGCGGACGCTTTCGACGCCAGCTCGGCGTGCTCGCCAGCGCCTTCGGCTCGACCGCCCACCTCGCGCGCGGCCTGTGGCGCGGCGGATCGGAAAAGCGAATGATCATGCCGCTCGCGCTCTTCCTGTGCGTGACGGGCTTCCTGCTGATCCTCGCCGCGGGCGTCGAGGCGCTGGCGCCGTTCATCTATTCGATCTTCTAAGCCGGGCGTGATCCGCGCCACGGACCTGCTCGCCTGCCCGGACTGCAGCGGAGCGCTCGACGCTGTCCTGCATTGCCGAAGCTGCGCGAGAGAGTGGCCGGCGCCGGACGGCATTCCCCGCCTGCGCGGCGACGTTGACGGGCGCACCGGGACCGTCCGCGACTTCTACAACGCCGCCCCCTTTCCCGGCTATCCGCCGGGCGACAGCCTGACCTGGCTGCGTGCCCGGGCCGGACGCAGCGACTTCGCGCAGCTGCTCGACCGCTCGATCGCCGGCGACGCGCGGATCGTCGAGATCGGCTGCGGCACCGGCCAGATGAGCCTGTTCCTCGCCCGCGCCGACCGCGAGATCGTCGCGCTCGATCTGTCGCGCGAGGCGCTGAAGCTCGGCGCCGACGCGGCACAGCGCTACGGGATCGATCGCGTGACCTTCGTCGAGGCGGACCTCAACCGCTTGCCCCTGAAGGATGGCGCGTTCGATCTGGTCTACAGTTCGGGCGTCCTCCACCACACGCCGGATCCGCGCGCGGCTTTCTCGCGGATCGTTCGGGCTGTGCGGCCCGGCGGCACGATCGTGCTCGGCCTCTACAACAGCATTGCGCGCATTCCGCTGCGGCTGCGGCGCGGGATCGCGCGCCTGACGGGGCTTCGCTGGGTGCCGTTCGATCCCGTGCTTCGCGACCGCGAGGCCGAGCCGGCGCGACGCGAGGCCTGGCTGCGCGATCAATATGCGCACCCCGAAGAGCATCGCCACAGCGTCGGCGAGGTTCGCCGCTGGTTCGTCGAGGAAGGCCTCGAGTGGCTGCGGACCTATCCGAGCACAATCGCGGGCGACGAGCCGGACGACCTGTTCACGCCCGCGGCCGACCATTGGGCGCTGGAAGCGCGGATGGCGCAGCTCGGCTGGATGCGCAGCCTCGGCGGCGAAGGCGGCCTGTTCGTCACCGTCGGGCGACGCCCCGGTTGAAGCTGCGCCTGTCGTTTTTCACGATTTCCTCATGCCCGGCTCATGCCTTTTGCCTTGGCGCGTGCGAAGAGAGGACCCAGGCCCTCGGCGGAGGCAGGCGATGATAGAGCCAAGCAAACGGACGAGCCGGGGCCGCGCCTACAGATGGGGCGTTGCCGTCGCGCTCGTGACGTCGTTCCTGATTCTGTGGACCACGGTCGTTCGCGACGACGGCAACGGCATCGGATTTTTCATGGTGATCATGGCGGCGGCGGTCGGGGCAGCCTCGGCCTGGTTTCGGCCCGCCGGCATGGCGCGAACCATGCTCGGCGTCGCGATCATGCAGGTCCTGCTCGGAATCGCCATAGCGACTGCGCCCTCGACCGCGAGCACGCCGGATGGCGTATTGAGGATCCTTGTGGCCAGCGGCGTCTTCATGGCGCTGTGGCTGCTTTCGGCAGCCCTTTTCCGCGCTGCCGCGAAAACCGATCCCGACGCGGCAGTCGCACCCTGAAGGTGGGCAGTCGCGCCCCGTCGGCCGCGGCCCCGGTTGAAGCGGGAGGCCTGAAGGGCTAGGCCGCGCGCGAAACGAACGCGAGGACTTCATGGCCGATCCGAGACCCTTGCCCTTCGACTGGGCGGACCCGTTCGCGCTCGACGCGCAGCTTACCGACGAGGAGCGGATGGTCCGCGACACGGCCGAAGGCTATGCTCAGGAGAAGCTGCTGCCGCGGGTGACGAGCGCCTATCTCGACGAGCGCTTCGACCGCGAGATCATGAACGAGCTCGGCGCGCTCGGCATGCTCGGCGCGACCATCGGCCACGAATATGGCGGCGCCGGGCTCAACTATGTCGCCTATGGCCTGATCGCCCGCGCGGTCGAGCGGGTCGACAGCGGCTACCGCTCGGCCATGTCGGTCCAGTCGAGCCTCGTCATGCACCCGATCAATGCCTACGGCACCGAGGAGCAGCGGCGGAAATATCTGCCCAAATTGGCCTCGGGCGAATGGGTCGGCTGCTTCGGCCTGACCGAGCCCGACGCGGGCTCCGATCCGGGCGGGATGCGGACCCGGGCGAAGAAGGTGGACGGCGGCTACGTCCTGTCGGGCTCCAAGATGTGGATCACCAACTCGCCGATCGCCGACGTCTTCGTGGTCTGGGCCAAGTCGGACGAGCATGAGGGCCGGATCAAGGGCTTCGTACTGGAGAAAGGCATGAAGGGCCTCTCCGCGCCGAAGATCAGGGAGAAGCTCTCGTTGCGCGCCTCGATCACGGGCGAGATCGTGATGGACGAGGTCGAAATCCCCGAGGAAAATCTGCTGCCCAATACAAGCGGCCTCGCGGGACCGTTCGGTTGCCTCAACCGCGCCCGCTACGGCATCGCCTGGGGCTCGATGGGCGCCGCCGAGGCCTGCTTCCACGCAGCGCGCAGCTATACGCTCGACCGCAAGCAATTCGGCCGCCCGCTCGCGGCAACCCAGCTCGTCCAGCTCAAGCTCGCCAACATGGTCACCGAGATCAGCCTCGGCCTCCAGGCGGCGCTGCGCGTCGGCCGCCGCCTCGACGAGGGCGAGCTGATCCCCGAGACGATCAGCCTGATCAAGCGCAACAATTGCGGCAAGGCGCTGGATATCGCGCGCACCGCCCGAGACATGCACGGCGGAAACGGGATCAGCGCCGAGTTCCAGGTCATGCGCCACGCCGCGAACCTCGAGACGGTCAACACCTATGAAGGGACCCACGACGTGCACGCGCTGATCCTGGGCCGGGCGATCACGGGCATCGCCGCGTTTTGACCTTGTTCGTCATTCCCCGCGAAAGCGGGAATCTCTTTGCCTTATGGGAAGTGAGATTCCAGCTTTCGCTGGAATGACGGTGGAGGAGTGATGGACAAGCCATTGGCAGGCCTGAAGGTCGTCGAGCTGGCGCGAATCCTCGCCGGCCCATGGGCGGGGCAGCTTCTCGCGGACCTCGGCGCCGAGGTGATCAAGGTCGAACGGCCCGACGGCGGCGACGACACGCGCAGCTGGGGCCCGCCCTTCGCGCCCGACGGCGCCGCCGCCTATTTCCATGCCTGCAACCGCGGCAAGACCTCGGTCGCGATCGACATCGCCTCTGCTGAAGGCCAGGAGCAGGTGCGTGCGCTGGTGCGCGAGGCGGACGTGCTCATCGAAAATTTCAAGGTCGGCGGCCTCGCCGCCTATGGGCTCGACCACGAAAGCCTCCGCGTGGTCAACCCGCGCCTGATCTATTGCTCGATCACCGGCTTCGGCCAGGATGGACCCTACGCCGCCCGCCCCGGCTACGACTTCATCGTCCAGGGGATGGGCGGGATCATGGACCTGACCGGCGAACCGGGCGGCAAGCCGCAGAAGACCGGAGTGGCCTATGCTGACCTGTTCTCCGGCATGTATGCCGCCACCGCGATCCTCGCGGCGCTTCGCGGGCGCGAGGCGAGCGGCGCCGGCTGCCATATCGATCTGGCCTTGCTCGACACCCAGGTCGCGGTGCTCGCCAACCAGGCGATGAACTATTTCGTCACCGGCGAGCCGCCGCACCGACACGGCAACGCCCATCCGAATATCGCGCCCTATCAAACCTTCGCCGTTGCCGACGGCGAGCTCATCGTCGCGGTCGGCAATGACGGCCAGTTCCGCCGGCTATGCGCGCTGCTCGGGCTGCCCGAGGACTCACGCTTCGCCACCAATGCGGACCGGGTCAGCAATCGCGCGGCGCTCGACGCGGTGCTCGCCGGCGCGATGGCCCTGCGCCAGAAGGCAGAACTGCTCACAGCACTCGCCGCCGCCGGCATTCCCGCCGGGCCGATCAACGATCTCGCCGAAGTCTTCGCCGATCCGCAGGTGATCGCCCGCGGGATGCGGATCGATCGGGACGGCGTTCCAGGCCTTGCGTCGCCCATCGTGATCGACGGCAAACGGCAGGTTTCAAACCTTCCGAGCCCGCCCCTGCCCTGATACAAAATTGTTTGCGATCAGCATCTTGTCAGATGACCGAGCTTCCCTTATTTGCGCCGTTCAATTTGAGAGCGGGCGGAGGGATTTTCCATGAGCTTGATGCTGGTCAGCGTTGCTTTTCTTTCTTTTTCTGCGTTTCAGGCGGAGCCGGGCGCGGGCGGCAGCGGGGCTGGACTCGCGTCCGAGAATCGCGAGGTGGCCCAAGGCACGAACAACGCCGAGGGCACCGAGGCCAATGGCGAGCGCCGCATCTGCCGCCGCATCACCACCAGCAGCACCCACCAGTATCGCCGCGTCTGCATGACCGCCGAGCAGTGGCGCCAATACGATCAGGGCTGAGCCCTAGCGCGAACGCCTGAAGAGAAGGATGGGCTCGTCACGGTAAGTGGCGGGCCCTCTTTCGTTGAAGCCGAGCTTCTCGGCGACGCGGATCGAGGGCGCATTGGCCGCGTCAATGATCGCGACCACGTCCGGCCGCCCGAGCGCCGCATCGATCCATTGCAGCGTGGCATGGCCGGCCTCGGTGGCGCAGCCCTGGCCGCTCGCCTCAGCGGCGAACAGCCAGCCCATCTCGGGCAGGTGCTCGACGGACGGCGTCATGTCCCGCTTGAAGTCGGCAAAGCCGATCTGGCCGATCATGCGCCCGTCCGCGCGCCGCTCTACCGCCCAATAACCATAGCCGAACAGCGACCAGAGGCCCGCGCCGCAAAGCAGTTTGCGCCAGCTGTCTTCGCGCGGCAGCGGTTTCCCGCCCAGATGACGCATCACCTCGGCATGGCCCATCATCGCCGCCTGCGCCTCGACGTCCTCCGCCCGGAACGGGCGCAGGATCAGGCGCTCGGTTTCGAGGACCGGAGCGGTCCCCACGACCAGCTTATTTCTTGCCGAGGGAAAGACCGCCGAAGCGCTTGTTGAAGCGCGCCACCTGACCGCCGGTGTCGAGCATCTTGCCGCTGCCGCCGGTCCAGGCCGGATGCGCGGTCGGATCGATGTCGAGCTGCAGCGTGTCGCCTTCCTTGCCCCAGGTGGAGCGAGTCTCGAACACGGTGCCGTTGGTCATCTGCACCTTGATCATGTGGTAGTCGGGGTGGGTGTCGGTCTTCATGTCGTTGATCTTCCGTGAATTTTGGCTGGTTCCGACCAGCCTTGGGGAAATGCATGGGCGCTCTACAGGCTGAGGCGGCGATTGACAACCCGTGCTGCAGCGCAATAACCCGCGTCCAGCGAAGGTGCCGCCCCTCAAAAGGCGGTGAAAATGGGAAGCCGGTGCGAATCCGGCGCTGTACCCGCAACTGTGAGCGGCGAGCCGCTTCCCTCCAAGTGGGAAGACCGGCCGGGACCCGCAAGTCAGGAGACCTGCCTCCGCCGTCGTCCGCATCCGGCCGGGAACAGCCAGCGATGCGTGGCGCCGCATGGCCTGACAGCCTTGCGGCCCCTCCGAGACGACATGAGAGCGTGTCGTTTCAGGAGATTAGAATGAATATCTTATTCATAGTTTCAGCTTTGGCGGCGCAGCCCGCCGGCGACATCGTCGTCACCGCATCGCGAACCCCCGTGCCCGCCGACCAATCGGCCGCTTCGGCGACCGTGCTCGACGAGGAATCGATGGACGCGCTCGCCTTACCCGCCTTGCCCGATCTGCTGCGCCTGACCCCCGGTCTGACTGTCGCCAGCACGGGGCCCCGCGGCACTCAAACCCAGGTTCGCATCCGCGGCGCGGAGGCCAATCACACTTTGCTCTTCGTCGATGGCATCCGATTCAACGATCCCGCCGCCGGCAATGAGGCGCGCTTCGAGCTGCTCACCGCGGATTCGCTGGCGCGGATCGAGGTCGTTCGCGGGCCGCAATCGGCGCTGTGGGGCAGCGAGGCGCTCGGCGGCGTGGTCGCCGCGGAGAGCGCCGACCCGTTCGAAACCGCGGGTTTCGAGGGGCTGGCGGAATATGGCAGCCTCGACAGCGCCCGTCTCTATGGCCGCCACGCGCTGCGCATGGGCGACGTTGGCGTCATGGCGTCCGCCGGGTGGCAACGGAGCGACGGTATCGATTCGTTCGGCTCGGGCGGCGAGCGCGACGGCTTCGACAACCTCTCCGCGAGCCTGCAGGTCGAGGCGCGCCCTTCCGGGCCGATCCGTTTCGGCCTCACGGGCCATTATGTCGAGGGCGACAGCGATTATGACGGCTTCGACCCCCTGTTTTTCACTCGTGCCGATACGCTCGACGAGACGAAAAACCGGATCGCCGCCGTGCGCGGCTGGGCGGCGGCCGATTGGGACGGGTGGAGCGCCGAAGGTCACGCCTCCTATCTCGACAGCGCAAACCGCAATCTGCTTGCCGGCGCGCCGATCAACAGCACGTTCGGCGATCGGCTGACGCTCGGCGGTCAGGTCTCCCGCCGGATCGGCGGCCACGGTCTGACCGCCGCGGTCGAACACGAAGCGGAGGACTTCCGTGCCCGCGATACCGGCTATTTCGGGGGCACCGACCAGGACCGCGGCCGTCACCTTACGGCCTTGGTCGGCGAGTGGCGGGCGGAATGGAGCGAATGGGCGGCTACTGATCTCGCCGTCCGCCACGACGCGTTCAGCGCCTTCGCCGACGCTACGACCTTCCGCGCCTCCCTGCTGGTCCGCCCGGTCGAGCACCTTTCCTTCCACGCCGCTTATGGCGAAGGCATCGCCCAGCCGAGCTTCTACGATCTCTACGGCTTCTTCCCCGGATCCTTCGCCGGCAATCCAGACATCAAGCCGGAGAGGTCGCGCGGCTGGGAAGCGGGCCTAAGCTGGAGCGACGCGCGGTTCGACGTCGGCGCCACCTACTTCTCGGCCCGGCTGCACGACGAGATCGTCGACATATTCGATCCCGTCACCTTCACGTCGAGCACGGCGAACGCAAATGGCGAAAGCCGCCGTGAGGGGATCGAGCTGACCGCCAGCTACCATCATGCCGGCTGGCTCAACCTCTCGGCCAATTATACGTGGCTCGACGCCGACGAGCAGCGTGCCGTGGGCGCGGCGCTGGTGCGCGAGGTGCGCCGGCCGCGCAGCAGTGCGAACCTGCTCGGCTATGGCTCTGCGGGACGCTTCCGCTGGGGCGCGAGCCTCGCCTATGTCGGCGCGCGCGCGGACACGGACTTCGATCTGTTTCCGGCAGCGACGGTGCGGCTGGACGACTATGTCCTGGCGTCGCTCAATCTTTCATACCGGGTGTTCGGCCCGCTCGAGGCTTATGTGCGGGCCGAAAATGCCTTCGACGCCGATTATCAGGACGTGGTCGGCTATAACACGGCGGGACGAACGGTTTATGCGGGTCTTCGCGTCGCTTTCGGCGATTAGTTTGGCGCTCGCCGCCGTGCCGGCCGACGCGGCACCGCGGCGGGTCGCGTCGCTCAACCTGTGCACCGACGAACTGGTGCTGTTGCTCGCCGCTCCGGAGCAGATCGCCTCGGTCACGCACCTCTCGCAGCAGGCCCAGGAGACTCCGCTCTGGCGGGCGGCGCGAAATCATGCGCGCAACGACGGCAGCCTGCTCTCGGTCGTGCCGCTGCGTCCCGATCTGATCGTGACCATGGGCGGGGGCGGGCGCGACCGGCTGCGCATTGCCGAGCGGCTCGGCATCCCGACGCTCGACCTCCCCTTCGCCCAGAGCCTCGGCGACGTGGCCGAAAGCATCAGGCGGCTCGCGCTAGCGCTTGGCCGCGAGGAGCAGGGCATTCGCCTGTTGCGGAGCATGGCCGCCCTGATCCGCAGCGCGCCCGCCGCAACGCGCGATACGATCTGGCTCGGCGGCGGCGGACGGACGGTCGCCGCGTCGGGTCTCGAGGCGCAGTGGATGCGGCTCGCGGGCCTTCGCCAGCGCCCGATGCAGGGCGATCGCGTGTCGCTTGAGACGTTGATCCTGGCGCCTCCGGCCATTTTGCTGCGCAGCGATTATCGCGCCGGCCAAAATTCCGCCGGCCAGCGTTGGCTGACCCACCCGGCGGCGCGCATGGCCGGCAATGTGCGCACGCTCGCCACGGACGGCCGGGCCTGGACCTGCATGGGGCCGCTGCTGATCGGCGAGATTGCGCGGCTGCGGCGGGAGGCGGGCCGATGACCCGCCCGGTCGCCGCTTTGCTCCTCCTCGCGCTTGCGGCATTCTTCGCCGCGTCGGTGCTGACACCGCTGGCCCCGCTGCTCGGCGTCGACCGCGAGCTTGGCATGACGGTGGTGACGGAGCTGCGCCTGCCGCGCGCCTTGCTCGCTTTGGTCTATGGCGCGATGCTCGGCGCGTCGGGCGCTGCGATCCAGGCCTTGTTCGCCAACCCCCTCGCCTCCCCCGACTTGACCGGCACGACCAGCGGAGCGGCGCTCGGTGCGGTCGTCACCGCCTATCTGTTCGGCTTCTCGGCGCCGATCGCGCTCTCGATCGGATCCGTGGCCGGGGCGCTGGGCGCGCTCGCCTTGCTGCTCGCCCTGGCCGGGCCGCGGGCGGAGACGGCGACCCTGCTCCTTTCGGGGCTGGCGATCAGCGCGCTCGCCGGGGCGCTGACCACGCTGGCGCTGGCCCTCGCCCCCTCCCCCTTCGCCTTCTACGACGCCTATGACTGGCTGATGGGCTCGCTGATCGACCGCAGCCTCGAGCAGGCCGCCTTTGCCGCCTTGCCGGCCGCTTTGACGATCGCTTTGCTGATGCGGCTCGGCCCGGCGCTCGACCGGCTCGCGCTCGGCGAGGAGGTGGCGCAGTCGCTGGGCCATGACGTCGCGCGCCTGCGGCTCGAGGTCGTCTGCCTGACCGCGCTCGGCGTCGGCGCCTGCGTCGCGATCTGCGGGGCGATCGGCTTCATCGGCCTGATCGCGCCGATCTTCGCGCGGCGGGTGACGCGCGGCCATCCCGGGCGGGCAATCTTTCCGGCGGCCCTGATCGGCGCGCTGCTGCTGACCGCCGCCGACCTTTGCGTGCGCCTCGCCCCGCTCGGCCGGACGCTGCCGATCGGCGTAGTGACGGCCTTGATCGGCGCGCCCTTCTTCCTCTGGCTGGTCGCCCATATGCGATTGAGGCTCAGGCCATGATGCTGCGCGCGTCAGGGCTTTCGCTGCCGGGGCGGCTGCACACAGCGAGCCTCGAGCTTCGGGCGGGCGAGTTCGTCTGCCTCATCGGGCCCAATGGGAGCGGGAAGACCAGCCTGCTCCACGCCCTGGCCGGGATCGGCGCGCCCACCGGCACGGTCGCGCTGGACGGGGTCGATCCGCGCACCCTCCCCCCTTCGGTCCGCCCGGCTTTCCTGACCTATTTGCCGGCCTCGCGCGATGTGCCGTGGCCGCTCCTGGCGCGGGACGTGATCGCGCTCGGCGGCGGCGCCGCGGCCTTCCCGACGCTCGAGCTTCAGCCCTTCCTCGATCGGCCGATCAATCGGCTCTCGACCGGCGAGCGCAGCCGCGTGCTCATCGCCCGCGCGCTCGCGCCGCGGCCGAAGCTGCTGCTGCTCGACGAGCCCACCGCCAATCTCGATCCGCTCTGGCAGATCCGGCTGATGGCCCTGGTTCGGGAGGAGTTGAAAACGGGCGAAAGGGCCGCGCTCGTCGCGATCCACGATCTCGACTCGGCCGAATTGTACGCCGACCGGGTGATCGTGATGAACGAAGGGCGGATTGTCGCCGAGGGGATGGACCAGATCCCGGCCGTGTTCGGCGTGGAGCGGCGCGCGGGCCGCTGGGAGGCCATCAGGCCGCCGGCGGATCCGCGATCATCGCCGTGAAATCGGCCTGGGCGGCGAGCTTGTCGCCGACGAAGGCCTTGCCGGCGAATTTGCAGACGGTGGCGCGCTTCTGCACGAAGTCGACCTCGAGCCGCAGCAATACGCCGGGCTCGACGGGCTGGCGGAACTTCGCTCCGTCGATAGCCATGAAATAGACCAGCTTCCCCGAGCCCGCGAGGCCGAGCGATTCGACCGCGAGGACGCCGGCGGCCTGCGCCAGCGCCTCGACGATCAGCACGCCGGGCATGATCGGCCGGTCCGGGAAATGGCCGGCGAAGAAATGCTCGTTGATCGTCACCGCCTTGGTGGCGACGATGCGCTGGTCGGGCACGAGTTCCTCGACCCGGTCGACCAGCAGCATCGGAAAGCGGTGCGGCAGCGCCGCCATCACCCGCCTGACGTCAAGCGGGCCGATGGCGGTGCTGGTTTGTTCGCCCATTAGCGGCCCGAGGGGCGCGGACGCGGCGGCTGCGGCTGCGCCGGAGCTGGCGCGGCGGCCGCCGGCTGCTGGGGCGGCGGAGCGGTGACGTTGAACGGCGTGGCGTTGGCGTTCATCTGCGCCAGCACCGCCTGGGTGATGTCGATCTGCGGGGCCGCGAAAAGGGCGTTGGTCGCATCGATCACCACGGTCGCTCCGCGCTGCTGGGCCACCGTGTTGATCATCGGTTGCATGCGCTGGAGAATCTGGCTCACGACATAATTCTCGTTGCGCTGCAGCGTCTGCTGGGTGCGCTGGAGCTCCGCCGCCGCGGCGTCGCGGTTGGTCTCGAAGGCGCGGATCCGCGCGGTCAGCGCTGCATCAGGCTGGCCGTTGGCCGGCAGCGCGTTGATCGCGGTCTGGATCGCCTGCTGCTCGGTCTGAAGCGGTGCGGTCAGCTGCGCCTGGCGCGCCTGGTATTGCTGGCCCTGCGCCTGGAGCTGAGTCGTGGCGGCGGTGCAGGGCCCGCACTGCTGAGCGACCTGGTTGCGGTTGACCACCGCGACCACTGCCGCGGGAAGCTGCTGCGCCTGGGCGGCGATCGCAGTGGTTAGGGCGAGGCCGGCGACGACCGGCGCGATAAGCAGTTTGTTCATCAGAATGCAGTCCCTACGTTGAAAGTGAAGAGCTTGGTATCGTCGCCGGGCTCGTGGAGCAGAGCGTGGGCGACGTCGATCCGGAACGGACCGAAAGGCGAATTCCAGTTGACGCCGAAGCCAACCGAAAGGCGGGGGCTCGCCGAATCCCCGAGGAAAACCTCGCGGAACGGGGCGGTGGCGGAGCGGGTGAGCGTTTCGCCGGCGGCGGTATCGCAATTGCCGCGACGCAGCGTGATCGCTCCGCCCGTGCCGGAGCAGGCGTTGAAGGCGAGCGGGTTATTCGGATCGATGTTGATCAGGTCCGGCTGGCGCACGCCCCAGAGCGCGCCGATGTCGACAAACACCGAAGGCCGAATGCCGAGCTCGCGAACGCTCGCACCGAGCGGGATCTCCAGCTCGGCGCGCGCCAGATAATAGGCCCGCCCGCCAATCGCGTCGTCGACGATCGAATTGGGATCGTCGGACAGCGTGATGTTGGTCGCCACCCCGGACGCATCGAGGTCGTAGAGATAGGGGGTGCGCTGGATGCGCGGGCCCACGCCGCGGATGTCGAAGCCGCGCATCTGCGGGCTGCCGAGGAAGAACCGGTCGGTCAGGCGCACCGGATCTTCGGTCGGCGTGCCGTCGTCGAAGCTGTGGATGTAGCCGGCCTCGCCGGTGAGCCCGAAGATGAAGTTGCCGAACACGTTCCAGTATCGGGCGGCGAGCAGGCGGCTGCGCAGATAGTGCACGTCGCCGCCGAGGCCGGCGAAATCCTGGTTGAACACGATCCGCATGCCGTGGCTCGGGCGGAGCCGGTTGTTGAGCGTGTCCCAGACGACCGAATAGCCGAATGACGAGGTCAGATTATTGCCGATCGTGTCGCACAAATAGCGTCCGGCGATCAGCGGGTTGCAGACCGCCGGGAGCGGGCCGGCACCGTCGGGATCGGTGAAATAGATATCCTGGTTGAGGCTGACCTCGTCGTAATTCAGGCTGTAGCGCAGCGCCAGTTGCAGCGTCTCGGTGAGCGGCACGCCGGCGCGGACCTGACCGCCGGTGGTGACCTGCTGGTAGGTGGTCGTGCGGTCTCCGCCGAGGAAGTTGAAGCTGTTGAGGTCGCGGCGATAGAGATCGAAGCCGATCGCGATGTTGCGGTCGAACAGA
>DASQJU010000006.1:0-10127 GCA_035630915.1 Allosphingosinicella sp. | reverse complement strand
ATGGATCTTGGAGCGCCATGGCACCGCCGTGGCGGTGATGCCCGAACACGGTGGGCAGATTTGATGACAGAGCTGCTTCGACTTGAGGCGTGCAGTGTCGTTCGCCAAGGGCGATCCGCCCCGGTGATACGTGATGTCTCTCTGACTGTGTCGACCGGCCAACATCTCCTGATCAGGGGGTCGTCCGGCGCCGGTAAGACGACTCTAGCGCTTGTCATTGCAGGGTTGCTCAAACCCACCCGTGGACGAAGAATCCCATCGTCGGCGATGCGCAAGCATCGGGCGCCCATCAGGATGGTTTTCCAAGATCCATTCGCGTGCATGAATCCGCGGTGGCGCGTAGGCGAATGGTTGAAGGACAATCATTCCCTGCCAGCAAGCCCCAGCTGCGCTGAACTTTGCGGCCAACTGGACTTGGACCTGAATCTCCTCGACAAATATCCGCTGGAACTGTCCGGAGGCGAGTGTCAGCGGTTCAATCTCGTCGGAGCGCTTCTGGGAAATCCCCTATTGCTCATCCTCGACGAAGCAGCATCCATGGTGGATGCGAAGGCCGCTCACGCCATGGAATCGCTGGTGCAATCGTGCCGGGAGCGTCTGAACATGGCGATCATCGCCATCGAGCACAACGCCGAGATCTCGGAGCCTCAGCTTAGCATCCAGCACGGCTGAATCGCTGCAGTTTCGCCGCGGCCTGAACCATGCGGATTGGCGTCCTTCAGCCGCTCAGAAAGACAGGGCCTCGGGGCGGCTCGATTTTCGCAATGCGCTCTTTCGAGCCTCTGCGGCCCAATGGAAACCCGCCACACCTCGCACGGGCGCGCATCGTAGCGCCGCTCGCACGACGAGAACCCAATGGATGACGATATCGCCCGCGCCGCGCGTGCCAAGAAGGGAAGTCCCTTCCTGTCGAGCGAGCAGGCGGCATTCTATCTCGGTCTGAGCGCGCGCAAGCTTCAGGCGATGCGCGGCTCCGGCACCGGGCCGCGCTTTCGCCGGCACAGCCGCTATGTCCGCTATCATATCGACGACCTCGACAATTGGTCGAAGGGCGTCTCCGGCGGGGCCGTTCAAGATGCCTGATCCCCGCGACCTCACGCTCTTTCAATGGGGCGAGGAGCTTCGCCGCCGCCGGCTTGCCCGGCGCGCCGGGCGCCTGAGGACGGTGGTCACCGCGGGCGCCGCGGTCGCAGTGACAGCGCTGGCCGCGACCATGATGTGGCCGCCACGTCCGCTGCTCGTCTGGAATGCCAGCGCGAGCAGCCCGCTCGGCCTCTATCTGGTTCACTCGCCGCGCGAACTTGCGCCGGGGGACATGGTGGTTGCCTGGCCCCCTGCGGATGCCCGCCGGCTCGGCTCCGAGCGCCACTATCTGCCAGCTAACGTGCCGCTGGTGAAGCGGGTCGCGGCCGCCGGCGGGGCCCGTGTCTGCGCTGTCGGCGAGGCAATCTTCCTCAACGGGCATCTCGCGACGCGGCGTCGCACCGATGACGGCGCCGGGCGGCCATTGCCCTGGTGGACCGGGTGCGAGGATTTACGCGAAGGCGATCTTTTCCTCCTGACGCCCGGTGCGCCGGACTCGTTTGACGGCCGCTATTTCGGAATCACCCGTGAAAGCGATGTGGTCGGAGCGGCAAGGCTGATATGGGCCCGCTGAACCTTGCCGCGCTTGTGCTGGCGCTCGCCGGCGCCGCGCCGGCGACCGCCGATCCCGTCGACCGCTGGTCCGACCATATCGCCGAGGCCTCGAGCCGCTTCGGCATTCCGGAGGCCTGGATCCGGCGCGTCATGCGCGCGGAAAGCGGCGGCCGGGCCACGCTCAATGGCCGGCCGATCGTCAGCCATGCGGGTGCGCAAGGGCTCATGCAGTTGATGCCGGGGACCTGGCGCGCGATGCGCGACGCCTACGGTCTCGGTGCCGACCCGCACGACCCGCGCGACAATATCGTCGCCGGAACCGCCTATCTGCGACTGATGTACGACCGGTTCGGTTATCCCGGGCTGTTCGCGGCCTATAATGCCGGGCCGGGTCGCTATGCCGGGCATCTGGCGACCGGCCGGCGGCTCCCGGCCGAGACAGTCGCTTATTCCGCCGCCGTCGGCGGCGTGCAGCCGGGGCGCGAACCGGCTGCTCGGGAAGAACCGCGCGCCGCCGCGATCTTCGTCACGCTCGCTGCCCCCCGTCCGCAAGAGCATGTTGCGGCCGCGCCGCCGCCCGCGTCGAGCGCGCTCTTCGTGCAGCTGAGCACCGCCTCCGCCCGTTCCGAGTGACCTGTAGGGACCTCCGGCGGGAAGGCTGGCGCCGAACCGCCCCTCCAAGAGGGGAGGGTGCCGATGAATGCGTGGGCGGAATGTCGAAGGAGGCAGGCATGCATCGACCAACCAACGCGGACAACTCGACATCGCTTGAAGTCGAGGGGCAGGAGATCGTCGAGCGGCTGGGTGGTGAATGGAGCCCAAAAGGCGGCATGTGCCGCTGTCCGGCCCATGACGACCGCACGCCCTCACTGAGTGTGCGCCCGGGCGCGCGCCGGCTGCTCTTCCACTGCTTCGCCGGCTGCGAGACCATTCGGGTGATCGCAGCGCTCGGCGCGCTCGGGATGCTTCGGGCCGGACGCAAGGCCCACCATGGCGTTGGCCCGGCGCCCGTCGAGGCCGATCGGCGCAACGCCGGCGCCGCGGCACGGCTCTGGGCGGCCGCCCGCCCGATCGAGGGCTCGCCGGCCGAGTCCTATCTTCGAGGCCGGCGCCTCATGCTGGCGGTCTCGGATCTGCGCTATCATCCACGCGTGCCCTATGGCCGGGGCGCGCTTGCCATCTTCCGGCCGGCGATGCTCGCCGCGGTGCGCGACAACGCCGGGTTGGTTGCCGTGCATCGAACCTTCCTCGATCCGCGCACCGCCGGGCTCGCCGATCTCGCTTTGCCAAAGCGCGCGCTCGGTCGGCTCGGGCAGGGCGCTGTCCGGCTCTTTCCGCCCGGCGACGGCATGCTCGGCTGGGCAGAGGGGGTCGAAAATGCGATGGCCGCGGCCTCGCTCTTCGACATCCCCTGCTGGGCGACGCTCGGCACCGAGCGTTTCGCCCGTGCCGCGCTTCCAACGGGCATCACCCGCCTGATCCTCTTCCTCGACAATGATGCCGGCGGGCGCCGCGCCGAGACGCTTGCGCGCGAAGCACATCGGGGCTCGGCGGTCGAGATCGAGGCGCGCTACCCGCGCGCCGCCGGCGCCGACTGGAACGACGTGCTCCTCGAGCGCACCCGCTGATCGGCTGAACCAGAGGGGAGGAAGCGGCGGAACGCTGGACCGGCAGGGCGATGGTCGCCTGGCCAAGCCAGTGGAGACCCGACATGCAGCTCGCGCTTGCGCCCCTGGGCGGCGACGCCCCAGATCCAATCCTCCAGGCCGCCGGGATACTCGCCGGAATGATGGCGACCGACCGTCCGATCGGGCGGGACATCCTCAGCGGCCTGATGACGAACGCGACCGGCCGCTCCGATGCCGAGGGCGGCTGGACCCTACGCGACGCCTATGACGCGCTCGAGCTCGCGCAGGTCTTGTTCGTCACCGGGCCCTGTTCGCCGCTCGATGATCGCGATCCGGCCGCGACGCTCGCTCGTCTGGAGACGCTGGCCGGCGCCCTGCCGACCCAGAGCCATCGCGCGGAAGCGCAGCTTGCGCTCCAGGCCTTCTCGACGCCGCTGCCGCTGGCTTGGCTGGTGGGTCGCGCGGGCCGCGCGACAGGCGCCGACCTCCTGCTCGAGCCATCGGCCGGAACCGGTCTGCTCGCCTGCGCGGCGGCGCGCACCGGCTGCCGACTCCACCTTAACGAGATCGATCCCGGCCGGCGGCGCTGCCTCGCCGCGGCTTATCCCGCCGCCTCGCTCAGCGGTCATGACGGCGAGCTGATCGACGACTTGCTCGATCCGGATATCCGCCCGAGCCTGGTTCTCATGAACCCGCCTTTCGCGCGCGCCCTCGGGCGCGGCGAGGACCGCTACGCAGCCGCGCGGCATCTGGTCGCCGCGCTGACTCGGCTCGCGCCCGGCGGACGGCTGGTCGCGATCATGCCGGAAAGCTTCAGCGAGGCCGGGACGGGCAGGGCGCTTCGGACCAGGGCCGACGGTCAGGCGGAGCTTCGCCTCGACGCATTGCTGGCCCGGGGCCTGTTCGCCAAACATGGAACGGGGATCCCCGTGCGGTTCCTTGTCTACGACAAAGGGCCGGACGCTGGAGCGCCGGCGCGCGCCGAGGCCCAAGGGCTGGAGCAGCTCCTCGACCTCGTCGAAGCGCTTCCGGCCCGCGCCTCGCCCGGTCTTGAGCCGCGCCCGCCGCGCGCGGTAAGTCTCTCGCTCTTCGCGCGCCGCGCCAGACCGATCTCGCCTCCCGAGCCGTCGCGCGCCGCCGTCCCGAACCGCGCCTGCGAGCCGCTCGCCTACCGAACGCTCGACGAACCCGCGCCGGTCGCCGCCCAGGTCGGGCTCTATCTGCCCTATCGGCCAAGCCGGGTGGCGATCCCTGGCTCCTCGCCGCATCCGACGCCGCTGGTGGAATCGCTCGCCATGGGCTCGATTGCCGCCCCCATGCCCGCGCACGTCCCGAGCCTTCCCGCCGGTCTGGCCTCCAACGGCGCCCTGTCCGAAGCGCAGCTCGAGACCCTCATTTATGCCGGCTCGGCGTTCGAGCGGGATCTGCCGGGCCTGTTCGTGGCGGCGCACGAAGGCTGCCAGCTCACCGCCGACGAGGCCGGGTCGCCATATCGCTTCGGCTATTTTCTGGGCGACGGCACCGGGGCCGGGAAGGGCCGCCAGGTCGCCGCCATCATCCTCGACCAATGGCTTCGCGGCAATGGCCGCCACATATGGCTGAGCAAGAACGAGACACTTCTGGAGGATGCTCGGCGCGACTGGTCGGCCCTTGGCGGACTCCCGCTCGACATCCAGCCCTTGTCGCAATGGAAGCTTGGCGCGCCGATCGGCATGGATCGGGGGATCTTGTTCGTCACTTATCCGACGCTCCGCTCGGGCCGCGCCGATGCCACGCGCCTGAGGCAGATCCTCGATTGGGCGACCTCCGAGTTCGAGGGGGTCGTCGCGTTCGACGAGGCGCATGCAATGGCCAATGCGGCCGGCGGCGAGGGCAGCCGGGGCAAGGTCAAGGGCTCCGAGCAGGGCGTCGCCGGCGTCAGGCTCCAGAATCTGCTGCCGCGCGCCCGCATCCTCTACGCCTCCGCTACCGGCGCCTCGGACATCAACAACCTCGCTTATGCGATGCGGCTCGGCCTGTGGGGCCCGGAGACCGCTTTCGCCGACCGGAGCGCGTTCGTCGCCGCGATCCGAGACGGCGGCATCGCCGCCATGGAGCTGGTCGCCCGCGACTTGAAGGCGCTCGGACTCTACACCGCCCGGGCACTCTCCTTCGCCGGCGTCGAATATGACGTGCTCGAGCACCGGCTGACGGCTGAGCAGACAAGCATCTACGACGCTTATGCCGACGCCTGGGCGATCATCCACGCCAATCTCTCGGTCGCGCTGGAGGCGACCCGCGTGGTCGACGGCGCGACCGGCGCCACCCTGAACGCGAACGCCAAGTCCGCGGCACTGTCGCGCTTCGAGGGGTGCAAGCAGCGCTTCTTCGGCCAGCTGCTGCTCTCGATGAAGCTGCCGAGCCTGGTTCCGGCGATCGAGGCGGACGTCGCGGCGGGGCGAGCGGTGGTCGTCCAGCTCGTCTCGACGGCCGAAGCGATGCTCGGCCGTCGGCTCGCCGAGCTCGGCGCGGCGGAGCGGGAATCGCTCGAGATCGATCTCTCTCCGCGCGAATATGTGATCGACTATCTCACCGCCGCCTTCCCGACCCGGCAGATGCGCGTCTTCACCGACGATGAGGGCAATGTCCGCTCCGAACCGATGTCGGACGGGGAGGGGCGACCCTTGCACAGCCAGGAGGCCATGCGCGCGCGCGACGAACTCGTCGAGCAGCTTTGCGCGCTGCCGGCGATCGGGACCGCGCTCGACACATTGATCGAGCGGTTCGGAACCGAAGCTCTGGCCGAGGTCACCGGCCGGACCCGCCGCCTCGTGGTCGCCGCCGACGGTCGCCAGAGACTCGAGAACCGGACCGCGCGCTCCAACCTGGTCGAGACCGACGCGTTCATGCGCGGCGACAAGAAGATCCTGATCTTCTCCGACGCTGGCGGCACCGGACGAAGCTATCATGCCTGCCTCGGCGCTGCGAACCAGGCGCGGCGTATCCACTATCTGCTGGAGCCCGGCTGGCGCGCCGACGCCGCCATCCAGGGGCTTGGCCGCACCCATCGCACGCGCCAGGCCTCGGCGCCTTTGTTCCGGCCGGTGACCACCGACGTGCGCGGCGAGCGGCGGTTCATCTCGACGATCGCGCGGCGGCTCGACTCGCTTGGCGCGCTGACCCGCGGCCAGCGCCAGACCGGCGGCCAGAATCTGTTCGATCCGGCCGACAATCTCGAAAGCCGCTACGCCAAGGATGCGCTCGTCGGCTGGTACCATCTGCTGTTCGCGGGCAAGCTCGGCTCGGTCACGCTCGAGCGGTTCCAGGATCTCACCGGGCTGAAGCTCGAGGGCGAGGACGGCGCGCTTTGCGACGATCTTCCGCCGATCCAGCGCTGGCTGAACCGGCTGCTCGCCTTGCGCATCGCCCTCCAGAACGCGATCTTCGACGAGTTCCTCGGGCTGGTCGAAGCCCGGGTCGCGGCCGCGCGGGATGCCGGAACGCTCGATCTTGGTGTGGAGACGGTGCCGGTCGACGGCTTCGAGATCTTCGAAGACCGGATCATCCGCACCGATCCGCGCTCGGGCGCCACGACCCACCTGCTGCGCATCGAGCTTGCCCGAAGGTTTCGACCGATGACCCTCGAGCGCCTGCGCGCGCTCAGCGAGTCCCGTCCTGACGCGGTGCCGACGCTGAACAGGCGATCGGGCAAGTCGGCGCTCCGGATCAAGGCGCGCAGCCTGATGTCCGAGGAAGGCCTGCCGATCGCGCGCTACGAGCTGATCCGCCCGGTGAAGCGCGAGCATCTGTCGTGCGACCGGCTGGATGAGACCAGCTGGGAGGCGGCGCCGCGCGAGAGGTTCGAGCGCGCCTGGCAGGCAGAGGTCCGGGAGGCGGAGGCGACGCTTCGCCGCGAGACGCTCCATCTCGCCACCGGCCTTCTTCTACCGGTCTGGGACAAGCTGCCGGACGACCATGTCCAGGTGATCCGGATCGCGGCCGACGATGGCCGCTCCTTGCTCGGCCGCGAGATTCCGGCCGCATGTCTTGGCGAGCTTGGAGCGAAGCTCGGGCTCGACATCGCGCTCGATGTGCCGCCCGGCGAGCTAGCCGCCACTGTGCTTCGCTCGGGCAAGCCCGTGCCGTTCCGCGGCGTCGAGGAGCTCCTGCTCAAGCGCTCGCTGGTCAATTCGAGCCAGCGTCTCGAGCTTGCCGGCTTCTCGGCCGCGCGCCTGCCCTGGTACAAGGCGCAGGGCTGCTTCACCGAGATCATCCGCTACCAGACGCGCTTGTTCGTGCCCGTGGACCGGGCCGCGGCCGTGCTCGAGCGGCTGGTCTAGGAGCGGCCATGTGGCGGATCTCGCAGTTGCCGCAGCGGGGTCGCTCCCCGGAATCCCCGATTGCGGCGGAGCGACCCTCAGTCGCTAATGCGCCTCCGCAGCAACCGCAGCGCGGACACCAAGTGGTGGGTGCGCTCCTTGAGCTCGGCGAGCCTGGCGCCGGCTTCGCGCTCATCCAGAGCCAGCGAAGTGCGGTCCGCCTTTCGCGCGCGGAACGAGACGACCTTGATCTGAATGAGCCATTGGCCGTGGCGATCCAGCGCCACCTTGGCGGTGCCATGGCAGAGGATCGGCCGCAGCGCTTCTTGTTCACGGAAGGCGAAAAGAGCCTGCACCGCCTTGCCTGCTTCGGCTCCGAAGGGGCCCTGAGCTTCGATCGCTGAATTGAGATCCTCAAAGCGCTGGCCGATCAAACGCCTCAGCTTCACCCGCGCGCCGCGCTCCGGCACGGCCGCCATGACCAGCAGCGTCTCGCTCACCGCCGCTTCCGCCTGCGCGAAGCAGTGAAGGGCATGGCCGCGCCATTCGTTCACGGACCGGATGGCCTGTCCCCACGCGGCGTCGCCAATGGCCGCTTCGACTGGGGCGATCGCGTTCATTCACGCTTTTTAGCCGGATGCCCTTGCCAATCCGTTGCTGGCTTCGGCGCGGAGTTGGATAGGCCGGCGCCCCGCCTTGGGTCGCGCTCGCTTATGCCGCCGTCCTTGCGGACTCGACGCTGCGTCTCAGGGGGCGAAGCCCGGGTAGACGAACGCGCCGCCGATCCGCTCGCAATCCTGCTCCGTCACGCCGCAGGCGCGCGCCACTTCGTACCAGCTTGCTGCAACGCGCTGCGCCATATCGTCGATGACGGTTTCGGCTTCGGCCGTCGGAACGAGGAAGCGCGCCGACTCCGAGAGCAGGTTGCTCCTGCAGGCAAAGCGTCCCTTGGCCCCGCAGGCCAAAGCAAGGTCGCGCTGCTCGATCGCGATTGGGCTGGAAGGCGTCAGATCGTAGGCCGGCGAGAGGCGCCATTCGCGCTCCCTGGCGATCGCCGCGTGATTGCGGGGATGATCGTCGATGTTCGAAATGAGCGCGTTGAACGTCATCCGGCGAAACAGCTCCTGCGCGTCCGCCTTGGCCTCGCCGCTGATGCGCCGCAACTCTTCCACGAGCAGGATATAGGACCAGCGGTCGCGGCCTTCCGGGCTCTCGTCCGCGCGCAGCATTGTCAGCCCGCTCACCATGCGCGCCCGCGCATAGCCCCGCTTGGTCTTTTCCCGGTCGAAGCGCTTCACCAGCAGCGCATCGCGGCCCGCTATGTCGATCACGCGCGACTCCGCGGTCGCAAGGCCGCAAGCCCGTCCGAGCGTCAGCATCGCATGCTCGATACGGGCATTGTTCCACTTGTCGTCGGTGCGGTTGAACTTGGCGATCCAGAGCCCTGCATCGTCCTCGACCACCGCTTTCGGGCGCGCCCCGCCCATCGAGGTCCCGAGCTCGAGCAATTTGGCGACCTGGTCGCCATCCTCGTCCTCGGGGAGGGGCTCGTCGGCGATGATCGCGTCGGCCAGGGCCTGAAGCTGAGCGAGGTCCAGCGTCCGGTTGAACTTGCGCGAGGGCGCAGGCGGCACAGGGTTCAGGCCGAAACCCAGGGCTCCGGCGCGATCGTCGGGCGAGTGGAGCAGATAGTCCAGCTCGCCGAGATTGGCGCTGCCGAGATGGCGCTCGATGATCCGGCGGCCCCAATGATCCGGGCCGGCATCGCGGATCGCCCCGAACACGCCATTGAGCGCGGCCGTCTCGTAGACGCGATCGCCGAGCTTGAGCTCGATCGGGTCGAGCGGAAGCGCGTCGGCCCGCTCGCGATACTTGCGGCCATAGACGAAGCGCCCGATCGCAATGCCCCGCCGATTCTTGCGGAGCTCGAAGCGGCCGGCGGTCACCGGGGAGGTGTCGCCGGGCAGCGTGATGTAGACGTAGCATTCAGAAGTCATCGCTGAGCCCCCCGGCGCCACGGCTGGCGCGCGTGCGGCCATGCGATGCATCGAGCGCGCTGCCCTCCCGATCGTGCACCGGGTCCGCCACATCGGCGAGGTGGCTCAGCAGATCATAAGCCCAAAGCAGCCCGACGTAGGTCGCGATTGCCGTGGTCGGCTTGCCCTTCTCTGCGTCCGCGATGGCGCGGGTCCCGGTTCCGAGCCTCTCGGCCACGTCCTTGACGGTGAGATTGCGCCTCAGCCGGGCGGTCCGAAGGTCGGCCCCGAGGCGGCGAATCTCCTGCTCGACCGCATAAGGCGGAGCAGAAAGGAGAGAGTTGAGCGCGACCATGCTCTTAAGGGCTCCCAAAGCGGTTCAACATGCTCTTGAGAGCATAGCGGCAAATGATCTGCAATGCAAGCCTTGATGCTCTTGAGAGTGAGTTGTCAGCGACAACATGCTCTTAAGAGCAGGCGCAGGCCGTCACCGCCGGGCTGAAGAGGAGAGGGAGCGGGAGGCGGGGGAGCGACGGGTGCGGAAAGGCCGCGCCGGCTCTCATCCGGAGACCGTCATGATCAGGACC
>DASQJU010000005.1:0-3216 GCA_035630915.1 Allosphingosinicella sp. | reverse complement strand
CGGCCTCGCGATCGATCCGCATATCCCTGAGACGGGCGGCATGTCCTTCGTCCCGCGAAGCCATTTGCGCGGCGACCTCGACCTGGACACGGACGCCGACGTTCTGGGCAACGCGATGTCGGACGCGGCGCTCAAGCGCGTGGGGCTCTCGGCCGTGGAAACGATCCAGCTCGCATTGGATCCCGGCGACCTGGTGCTGTGGAACCCCTATCTGGTCCATGGATCGGGCCCGAACCGCTCGGAACATCAGCGCCGTTTCTACATCAACGGCTATGTCCGCGCCGGGGATTGCGACCGCGGCGAATGGGCGTTTCGCGAGGGCCGGCCGGTGCCGCTGGGACCCGAGCCGGCGCTGGTCCACTATGAAGCGCTGCGCGAAAAAGGCGGGCCGCATTACGTCTAGGGCAGCGGCTGCCGGCGCATCAGGGTCAGATCCAGAAACGCCTCCGTCGCGCGCAGGGCGCTAAGCCAGTTTTCGTGGCGGAAGAAGCTGTGGCGCTCGTTGGGGAAGACCAGCTCGCGATAGGGGATGCGTCGCGCGGCCAGCTCGCGGGCGAGGAGCAAAGATTGCGAGAAATCGACATTCCGGTCGTCGTCGCCGTGGATCAGCAGCACCGGCGAGCGCCAGCGCTCGATCGCGGCGAGCGGCGAGGATTCCCACTGAACCTGGCGGACGCGTTCCTGCTCTTCCGGCGAGAGCGAATTGGGGACCGGGCGGAGCATCGAGTGAACGCCGTGCAGGTCGACGCCGGCGGCGAACAGGCCGCTGTCGCGCGCCAGCGCGAGCGCGGTGAGATAGCCGCCCCAGCTCCCGCCCCAGACCCCGATGCGGGCCGGGTCGACATCGGGGCGCGTCGCCAGCCAGCGCCCGGCGGCGAGGATGTCGCGATATTCCGAAGCGCCCTCGCGGCCGGCCTCGGCCGCGTCGCGGAAGGCAAGCCCATAGCCGGTGCCGCTGCGATAGTTCACCGACAGCACGTCATAGCCGAGCGCGGCCAGATGCTGGTTCATGATGTAGGTCTTCGAATAATAACCGGAGGTGTGGAAGCCGGGCAGCATCTGCCGGCGCGGACCGCCGTGAATGTAGAGCATTGCCGGATGCCGGCCCGGACCGCGGGCGCGGAAATACTGGCCATGAACCTCGACGCCGTCGGCCGCACGGAACAGGACGGTCTCGGGGGCGACGAAGCCCGGTGCGGTGGCGACCGCGCCGAGCGGGGTCTGGCGCGCGCCGAGCAGGACGGGATGGGCCGGGTTGGAAACGCCGGTCTCGATCGCCGCCACCGTGTCGCCCGCGAGCGTCGGGGCGAAATGCATGGCATCGCCGCCGTCCAGCCGCACCGCGGCGCCGTCGCCCAGCGGTCGGCGCCAGATGTGGCGGCTGTCGATATCGCCGTCATTGGCGGCGTAGAGGAGGGTGTCGCGCGCCGGGTCGATAACGAAGGTTTCGACCTCGAAGTCGCCGCCGGTCAGGGCGCGCGGCGCGCCGCCCCCGCGGGCGTCGAGCGCGTAGACGTGGAGCCAGCCGCTCCGCTCCCAGGGGAACAGGATCTGCCCGCTGCGGCTCCAGAACAGGTTGCGGCTGCGGGTTCCGGAATAACGCGCGCCCGGGCCCGCCGGCGCCGACCAGAGGGTGCGCGCGCCGCCGCCGGCGAGATCGACCACGCGGATCGACCAATAGGGCCCGCTGTCGGCCGCCGCTCCGGCGGGCGGCGACAGAGCGCGGATGAAGGCGACCTCGCGCCCCTCCGGCGAGAAAACCGGCTCGATGGACTGGCCGAGGCCGGGGTCGAGATAGCGCAGGCGCTCGCCTTCGACGTCGAGGACGGCGACAAGGCTGTGCTCGCCGCGATCCTCCGAGAACAGCAATTGGCTGCCGTCCGGTGCCCAGGTGAGCCGGCCGATGCTTCCCCCGACCTTGGCGATGCGGCGCGCCGCGCTGCCGCGGGTCCACAGCCAGATTTCTCCCCGGTGGGTGAAGGCCAGCCGCTCGCCATCGGGCGAGAAGCTCGGGGAATGGCCCTGACCGATGGCTTGCGGCTCGCCGCCCTCGGCAGCGACCACGAACACTTGCTGGGCGGGGGTAGATGCCTGGGTGCCGGTGTTGGGCAAATCCTCCTGGTCCGGAAACTCCTCGTCGCCACCGCGGACGAAAGCGATGCTGGCGCCGTCATTGCTGAAGGCGAGCTCGGAGAGCTCCTGTCCGTCATCCTCGGCAAAGGCGGTCAGGCGCCGCGCCGGCTGCCCGCGCGCCGCCAGCCAGACGTTGCGCACGCCGGCCTCGTTCACGATCCACGCGAAGCGCGGCACGTCGCGTGCTCCGGCAAGGCCGCTCGCCACCGGGAGGGCGAGCGCTTCGGCCAGCGCGTCGCGCTCGGCGGCGACAGAAGGCGACACGAGCGCCAGGCAAAGCGCCGTCAGCCACAGGCGGATCAAATGGATTTTCATTCCTTCGGATTGAGGCTCCCGGGGGCGCCAGGCAAGCGCCGGGTGGGCAAAATGCCCCGCCGTTATGGCGACGCCAACGCTCTGAATGAGCGATGCCATATTGCCCCGGCCGCGATGTGCCCTAGGCTTGTCCGATGCCGGCTGACCGCTCCCCCCTCCGCGCCGCCCTCCTGGCGGTTGCGATCTCGCTGTCTTCGCCGGCTTATGCCGCGCAGGCGCCGCTGCAACAACGGGTGGAGGCCACGCTGGCCGAGGCTCCGGCCGGCACGCGCTTCGGCCTGGTGGTCATGGCGGAAGACGGCCGCGAGCTGATCGCGGTCAATCCCGAGGGCCGCTTCATCCCGGCTTCCAACACCAAGATGCTGACCACCGCCGCGGCCTTCGCCAATCTGCCCGCGCTGGACCAGCCGGACGCGGCGGGCGGCGCTACGGTGCGGCTCGAGGGCGACGGGCGGGCACGCGACGTGATCCTGACGGGACATGGCGACGCTCGGCTGTCGAGTGCGCCCGATTGCGTCGCCGATTGCCTCGCCGCGCTGGCCGACGCGGTGGCGGCGCGGACCCAGCGCGTGCGCAACGTCATCGGAGACGACAGCCTGTTCCCGGACCAGCGCTGGAGCCCGGGGATGAGCTGGAACAACATCCAGAGCCGCTACGGCACCGGCATCTCGGCGCTGACCCTGGACGACAACGAGCTGGCGATGCGCGTCACCCCGGGCGCGGCGGGCGAGCGCCCGACGCTCGACGTGCTGCCTTATTACGAGGTGA
>DASQJU010000004.1:0-3638 GCA_035630915.1 Allosphingosinicella sp. | reverse complement strand
CTCGTACCGGTCATACTGCGCAGCGAGGGCGTTGCCCGCTTCCTGGAAGCGCTGGAAGTCGGCCGGCGTCCACCAATTGCGCAATGCACCGGTGGAATCGAACAGGGCGCCATTGTTGTCGAAGCTGTGGCTGATCTCGTGCCCGATCACCGAGCCGATCGCGCCATAGTTGAACGCGGGATCCGCGTTGGGATCGTAGAAGGGCGGCAGCAGGATCGCGGCCGGGAAGGTGATCGAATTCTGCAGCGGCATATTGATCGCGTTGACCGTCTGCGGGAACATCCACCATTCGCCGCGGTCGACCGGCTGGCCGATCTTCGAGATCTGGTGACGATATTCGGCGAGCTGGGCGCGCCAGGCATTGCCGAAGGCGTCGCCGGGCCGGATCTCGAGACCCGAATAATCGCGCCAATGCTCGGGATAGCCGACGCCGACGCGAAGCGTCTCGACCTTGCGGCGGGCCTCGGCGCGGGTCGCCGGGTTCATCCAGTCGATCGCGACGAGGCGGCGGTCGAACGCCTGGACGATGTTGGTCACCATCTGCTGCACGTCGGCCTTGGCCTCGGCGGAGAAGTGACGCCGGACGTAGATCTGGCCGACCGCGTCGCCGAGCGCGCCCGAGGTGGCGAGAAGCGCTCGGCGGTCGCGCGGACGCTGCTGCTGCGCGCCCGAGAGCGTCGTGCCGTAGAAAGAGAAGCGCAGGTCGTCGAACCGCTTCGGCAGCACCGAGGCCATGCGGCTCGCGGTGTGGAAGGCAAGCCAGTCCTTCCAGACCTCGATCGGCTCGGAGGCGACGAGCGCGGAAAGATCGCGGATCGGCGCCGGGTGCCAGGCGAGGAAGTTCGGCTGGCCGGAGAGCTGGGCGGCCTCGAAGAAGGCGTCCCAATCGATCCCCGGCGCGCGGCGCGCGAAATCGGCGCGGGCCCAATTCTCGACGGCGCCCGCATTCTGGGCGTCGACGGCGCCGACCTGGGCGCGGGCGATCCTGGTCTCGAGATCGAAGATGCGCTGCGCGCGCGCCTCGGCGTCGGGCGTTCCGAGCAGGCCCAGCATCGCGGCGATGTAGCTGCGGTAGGCGGTGCGGATGCGGACCATGTCGGCATCGTCGGAGAGGTAATAGTCGCGCTCGGGCATGCCGAGGCCGCCCTGGAGCAGATAGGGCATGGTGCGGGTCGGATCCTGCAGGCCCTGGGTGACGAACAGGCCGAACAGGTTCTCGGTCCAGAAATTGGTCGCGTTGAGCGGGTCGACGTCGGCGCGAAGGCTGGCGCCGAGCGCGGCGGAGAGCGCGCGGCGATCGGAGATGGCGGCGATGCGCTGCAGGACCGGCTGGAGCGGGGCGACGCCCTGGGCGTCGATCGCGGGGACGTCGAGATAGGTGGCGTAATAATCGGCGATCTTGCGCTCGTCGCTGCCGGGCGCGGGATTGCGCGCCGCGGCGCCGGCGATGATGTCGATGTTGCGCGCCTCGACCACGTCGCCGACGCTGACGAACGAGCCGATCCGGGTCCGGTCGGCGGGCATTTCGGTGGCGTTGCGCCAGCCCTCATTGGCGTAGCGGTCGAAGCTGTCGCCGGCCTGGACGCTGCGGTTCATGCCGGCGACGTCGACGCCGATCCCGTTGTGGGCGGCGGCGGGCGGGGCGCCGGCGGCGGCTTCTGGGGCGGTGGAAGCGGTGGTCTGGGCGCAGGCGACAGTGGCCAGCGAGACGGCGGCGAGCAGCGCGAAACGGGTCATGGGGCGTATTTCCAGAATGAGGTGAAGGCCGAACTGGACGCCATTAGGACTTCAGGGTTCGGTCGCCTAGCCCGTTCGACCAACCGCCACTTCCCATCGACGGGCGACGCGGCTAACCGGACTTCAACAGGTTAAGGGGAGAGAGATGAGCGAAGGGCTGCTGAATGCGCTCCAGTGGTACGGAGCGGCGGCTGGCGCGCTGGCGGCGCTCATCGTCTCGCTCGACGTCGGGCGCAAGCCGACCGGCTGGGCGTTCGTCATCTTCGTCACCGCCTCGATCGCGCTGATCCTGTGGGGCTTCCTCAGCGAGGAAGCGGAAGGGATCGGGACTCAGAACGTGATCCTCTTCGCGATCAATGTGATCGGCGTGTACCGCTATCTTATCCGCAAGAAGCCGGTGCATGCGGCGTCGGCGAGGGCCGCGGCATGAGCGTGCTGACGACCAAGCTCGACGAGAATAGCGACACATTTCGCGCCAATGCGGCGCACAACCGGGCGCTGGCCGAGGAGCTGCGGGCGCGGGTCGCGGAGGCGGCGCTGGGGGGCAACGAGAAGTCGCGGGAGCGGCATGTCAGTCGCGGCAAGCTGCTTCCGAGGGAGCGCGTGGAGCGGCTACTCGATCCGGGCTCGCCGTTCCTCGAAATCGGCCAGCTCGCCGCCTGCGACATGTACAAAAGCGAGGTGCCGGGCGCGGGAATGATCGCCGGGATCGGCCGAGTCTCGGGGCGCGAGACGATGATCGTCTGCAACGACGCGACGGTGAAGGGCGGAACCTATTATCCGATGACGGTGAAGAAGCATCTGCGTGCGCAGGAGATCGCGCTGCAGAACCGGCTGCCGTCGGTCTACCTCGTCGACAGCGGCGGCGCGAACCTGCCGCACCAGGCCGAGGTCTTCCCCGACCGCGACCATTTCGGCCGCATCTTCTACAACCAGGCGCAGATGTCGGCGGAAGGACTGGCGCAGATCGCCTGCGTGATGGGCAGCTGCACCGCGGGCGGCGCCTATGTGCCGGCGATGAGCGACGAGAGCGTGATCGTGCGCGAGCAGGGCACGATTTTCCTCGCCGGCCCGCCGCTGGTGAAAGCGGCGACGGGTGAGGTGATCAGCGCCGAGGATCTGGGCGGCGGCGATCTCCATGCGCGCAAATCGGGCGTGGTCGATCATCTCGCCGAGAATGACGAGCATGCGCTGACCATCGTCCGCGACATCGTGGCGCGGCTGAATACGGTGAAGGCGCCGGACATCGATCTCGTCGAGCCGATGCCGCCGAAGCTGGACCCCGAGGGGCTATACGGCGTCATCCCCGACGATGTGCGCACGCCCTACGACGTGCACGAGGTGATTGCGCGGATCGTCGACGGCTCCGAGTTCCACGAGTTCAAGGCGCTCTACGGCAGCACGCTCGCCTGCGGTTTCGCGCGGATCTGGGGGATGCCGGTCGCGATCCTGGCGAACAACGGCATCCTGTTCAGCGAGAGCGCGGTCAAGGGCGCGCATTTCATCGAGCTCGCCTGCCAGCGGCGGACGCCCTTGCTGTTCCTGCAAAACATCTCGGGCTTCATGGTCGGCGGGAGATACGAGGCCGAGGGGATCGCCAAGAACGGCGCCAAATTGGTCACCGCGGTCGCGACGGCGAGCGTGCCCAAGATCACCCTGCTGATCGGCGGCAGCTTCGGCGCCGGCAATTACGGCATGTGCGGAAGGGCCTATGCGCCGCGCTTCCTGTTCACCTGGCCGAACAGCCGCATCTCGGTGATGGGCGGCGAACAGGCCGCCTCTGTGCTCGCCACCGTTCACCGCGATGCCGAGCGCTGGACGCCGGACGAAGCCGAAGCCTTCAAGGCGCCGATCCGGCAGAAATACGAGGACGAGGGCAACCCCTACTACGCGACCGCCCG
>DASQJU010000003.1:0-2071 GCA_035630915.1 Allosphingosinicella sp. | reverse complement strand
ACGACCAGAGCGAGGGCGTGCTCGCCGCCGTCCGTGCCGCGCTCGAGCGGGCCGGCGCCGACCCCGCGGTCGCCTCCTCGGTGTTCGTGACGATGACCACCGATTCGATGGGCTTCCTCGTCTTCCTCGGTCTCGCCGTCGCCACCGGGCTTGTCGGCTAACAAGCTGATTATTAAGGCAAAGCAATGCCCAGCCTCAATCTATCCAAAGTCGCGGTCCGCTGCGCGAGCTTCGACGCGCTGACGACTCGGGTGCGGTCGCGCGCGAATGAGGGCACGGTCTCGGTCGTCACCCGCTTCATGCCGACGCGCGCGGACGAGCTGGCCGGCGGCTCGCTCTTCTGGATCGTCCGGCACCGGCTGATCGGGCGGCAGGCGATCATCGGTTTCGGTACAGCCCCGGACGGGCGCGCGATCATTCGCCTCGACGCGAACCTGGTCCGCGTTCGCGCTTCGCCGAA
Organism: Allosphingosinicella sp.; assembly: GCA_035630915.1. Taxonomy (GTDB): domain Bacteria; phylum Pseudomonadota; class Alphaproteobacteria; order Sphingomonadales; family Sphingomonadaceae; genus Allosphingosinicella. The sequence continues at coordinate 1,611 of DASQJU010000003.1, read as the reverse complement.
GCGCGCCCACCAGGGATGGCGCTATCTCGCCGCGGAGGATGCGCCGGCCGACCTCGAAGGCGAGCCCGACGGGATCGACGCTCTGCCGCCGCGCCTGCTCGGTAAGCTAACGGGGCTGGCGCTGGTCTGAGCCGTCGCAGGCGACCACGTCGGGCGTCATCCCGCGTATCGTGCAATCGGGGCGGCCCCCAACGTGAATAGCGCCAAGGCCGTTCGAGGTGATCGTCGCGGGACCGTTGACGGTCAGCTCGATTCCCCCGCTGTTGGTGGAGACGACATTTGCCCGCGAGGCGCGAAGCTCGGCGGCGCGAATCTCGCCCGTACCCTGGAAATTGCCGGTGAGCGCGCGTGTCGCGCCGGTGATGTCGAGCCCGCCCGAGCCGATCAGGGCGAGCGAGAGACGCTCGGCATCCACGCCGGTAGCGCGAAGCGAGCCGCTGCCTTCGACGCTGAGCTCGAGATCAATGCCGCGCGCGCCTTCGACCACCAGCTGGGTGGGACCGATGATCCGCGCCGAGCGCAGGCTGCGCGCGGCCAGCTCGATATGGACGACGCCGGCGACGGGGTTCACGCCGCCCGCCGAGGCGGTGCGGTTGCGCCGCACGCGCAGCATCTGGCCCTGCTGGTCGAGCGTCAGCAGATCGAGCGCCTGGCGGCCGCCGGTCGCGGTGACCGCGGTCGGCCGGCCGACGACGATATGGACGACATAGGGCCCTTCGATGATCACCCGGTCGAAATCGGTCAGCGGGAAGCGCCGCTCGTCGGCCGAGGCCGGGGCAGCGGCGAGAAGCGCCAGGAGCGCAAGGCCGATCCTTTTCATGGCGCGGATGATGCGCCGAAATGGTTAAGGGTCAAGCACTGGCGCCGGCCCTGGCCCCGCACTATCTTCGCGCCATGCCGCTTCCCCGCCCCGCCAGCCCGCGCGCGCTCTGGTCCGACCTCAGAAACTTCTTCAGCGACCGGCCGCGCCACAGCTGGATCGCCCTGGCGCTCGCGGTGGGGATCGCGGCCTCGATCGTGTTCATGTTCTATCTCGATTCCAAGACGCTCGGGGAAACGCGCGAGCAGATCATGTTCATCGATTCCTGGCCCGCCAACCGCACCGACGCCGAGATCATCGCCAAGCAGAAGGCCGACAAGATCGAGCGCGACGCGGCGATCGAAGAGCACCGGCGCCAGCTGCAGCGGCTCGACCAGAATCTCAACCGGATGGGCCTTTGAGCGACGCGCGCTGGATGGAGGCGGCGGTCGCGCTCGGCGACCGGGGCCGCGGACGGACGGCGCCCAATCCCAATGTCGGCTGCGTCATCGTCAAGGACGAGGTGGTGGCCGGCCGCGGCTGGACTCAGCCGGGCGGGCGGCCGCACGCCGAGGCGGTGGCACTCGATCAGGCCGGTGAGGCAGCCAAAGGCGCCACCATCTATGCGACGCTCGAGCCCTGCGCGCACGAGAGCGCGCGGGGCTCGGCCTGCGCCGATCTGCTGGTGGCGGCCGCCCCGGCGCGGGTGGTCATCGCGCTCGGCGATCCCGACCCGCGCACCAACGGCGCGGGAATCGCGCAGCTGCGCGCGGCCGGCATCGACGTCGAGATCGGGATCGGGGCGGAGGACG
>DASQJU010000002.1:0-14752 GCA_035630915.1 Allosphingosinicella sp. | reverse complement strand
GAAGGGGAGGCGTTTCTTTCGCCAACCAGCTGAGCACGTGAGCCGGCGATGTTTCGGGGCGGGCTTGTCTCATCGGAGTTGCAGGCTCGACATAGCTGGGCCGCCTGGCCCGCTATTGGGGAGGATTCAGGGGAAGGCATGCGCCTGGAGGTCAATCCGCGCACGGGGCGCTTGCTTGCCCGGCTTCCGCGGCCGACCGTCTACACGGCGGCGGAGATCGCGCTGATCCTGCTCGTCGCCGTGCAGTGCGCCCGGCTCGCCTGGACCGTGCTGACTCCGGTCGGACCGGTCGGCGACTGGCGGGCGAGCGACCCGCTCGTCGCCTCGGCGGGTGCATCGGCCCTCGGCAGCTTCGATCCTTTCTTCCGGCTGAGCGGCGCGCCCGGGCCGGCGGTGGTCACCGCGCTCAACCTCAAGCTCTACGGCGTGCGCGAGGATCGCGCGACCGGGCGCGGCTCGGCGATCATCGCGCTTCCCGACGGCCGCCAGATGAGCTTCGCCGTCGGCGAGGAGGTGATGCCCGGCGTGACTCTGGCCGCGGTCGGCTTCGACAACGTGACGATCAATCGCGGCGGCGCGGCCGAACAGCTCTTTCTCGATCAGACTCCCGCCGCTGCCATCGTGGGCGCACCGGCCGCGGCAACGCCGGTGGCCGGCACGGCCCCGGTTGCGCCGACGCCGGGGGCGCCGCCGGTCGTGGCGACGCCCGTGCCCGGCGCGCCGTTCGGCCTCCAGCCGCGTATGGCCGGCGGGCGGGTCACCGGCCTCATCCTCAGTCCTGGTGCCGACGGTGGCCAGGCGTTCCGCGCCGCGGGGTTCGCGCCGGGCGACGTGATCGTCGCGATCAACGGCCAGCGGGTCACCTCGCTCGAGCAGGCGCGGGCGGCGATGGCGCGGGGCGGCACTATGATGGTGATGGTCGATCGGGGCGGGATGGCCGTGCCGATCAGCGTAAGGATGAATAGGTGAAGCGAGCTTTGATTGCCCTGGCGCTGGCCTGTGCCCTCCCGGCGCCAGCCTATTCCCAGCACGTGCTGAACCTGCGCGACGCGGACATCCGCGCCTTCATCCAGGATGCGTCGCGAGTCACCGGGCGGACCTTCATCATCGATCCCGCCGTCCAGGGCCGGGTCTCGGTGGTGACCGAGCGGCCGCTCACGCGCAGCGAATATTTCGAGCTGTTCCTCTCGACCCTACGCGCCAACGGCTTCGTCGCCGTGCCGGTTTCGGGCGGGGCGCTGAGGATCCAGCCGGTCGCGGGCGCGGCGGCCTCGGCTCCGATCGGACGGCGGGCGAGCGCGAGCGGCTTCATCACCGAGATTTTCCGAGTCCGCCATATCGAGGCCGCCGCCGCGGTCGAAACGCTGCGGCCGATGGTCAGCCGCGACGGCGCCATTACCGCCAGCCGGGGTTCCATCGTCGTCTCCGATTTCGCCGACAATATCGCCCGCGTCCGCCAGGTGCTGGCGCGGATCGACGTCGACGGCGGTGTGACTCGGATCGTCGGTCTCGACCATGCCGGCGTGCGGGAAATCTCGGCGGCGCTCGGCGCGCTTGCGCCCGAGGGCGTCTCGGTGGTGCCGATCGACAGCTCGAACACCATCGCCTTCCGGGGCGATGGCGCGGCGGTGGCCCAGCTGATCGAGATGGCGCGTGAGCTCGACCGGCGCGCGGCGAACGGCAGCGAGGTTCGCGTCGTCTTCCTCCAGCATGCCGATGCCGTGCAATTGCTGCCGGTGCTCCAGCAGGTGCTCGGCCAGACGCCGGATCAAACGCGAGCGCCGCAGCGCACGCGGCGCAGCTCCAACACCACGGCGACGGCCGGGGCAGGGCAGAGCGGCGGCATGCTGCCGACCACCGTCAGCACCAATGCGCCGGCGCCGGCACCCGTTTCCGCGCCATCGTCCGGCGGCGGCACGCCGCCGATCGGCGCGCGCAACGCAGTGGTGACCCGGTTCGAGGGCGCCAACGCAATCGTCATCTCGGCCAGCCCGGACATCCAGCGCACCTTGGGCGAGCTGATCCGCCAACTCGACGTGCGCCGCCAGCAGGTCCTGGTCGAGGCGATCATCGTCGAGATTTCGGATTCCGCGGCGCGCCAGCTCGGCGTGCAGCTGTTCCTCTCGGGCATGCAGGGATCGAACATCCCGTTCGCGATCACCAACTATTCCAACATCTCGCCCAACCTCGGCACCATCGCCGGAGCAATCGCGGCGCGCGAGCTCGGCGGGACGACGACGACGATCACCACCGGCACGGGTTCGACCACCACGAGCACCTCGACCGGCGCCAGCGATGCATTGCTCGCGGCGGCCGCCAACGAGCTGACCGGCCTGTCGGGCGGCCTCGCCGGCTTCGCCATCCGCAACTCGAACGCGATCTTCGGCGCGATTATCAGCGCGGTGCGCTCCGACAACCAGTCGAACATCCTTTCGACGCCGTCGATCATGACCCTCGACAATCAGGAGGCGCGGATCCTGATCGGCCAGGAAGTGCCGATCACCACCGGCGAGGCCCTGTCGCAGAATTTCGACAACACCTTCCGCACCACCACGCGACAGAATGTCGGCATCACGCTGGAGGTCCAGCCGCAGATCAACGCGGGCGGGACGATCAAGATGGATCTGCGCGTCGAGGTCAGCTCGATCGCCGGGACGGTGAATCCGCGCTCGACCGACCTCATCCTCAACAAGCGCGAGATCGAGAACACGATCACCGTCGACAATGGCGAGATCGTCGGCATCGGCGGTCTGCTCGACGATAACGATCGGCGTACCTTCGAGCGCATTCCGCTGCTCGGCGACATCCCGGTGATCGGCAACCTGTTCCGGGCGCGCTCGCGTTCGCGGGCGCGGACGAACCTGATGGTCTTCATCCGTCCGACCATCCTCCACACCGCGGAGGAGGCGCGCGAGATGAGCGCTCGGCGTTACGATTATGTGCGCGGCCAGCAATTGATCGCCAATCCCGAGCACGAGCCCAGCCTCGATGAGCTGGTCCGCGACTATATGGGGACTGTGCCGCCCGCGGTGCCCGAGGTGCCCGGGCCGGAGGATCAGGTGGTGACCCCCGCGGAAGTGCCGCCGAGTCAGGCGGCGCCGGCGCCGGAGCCGCCGCGGTGACCGACGTCCGGGTGCCTTACGCCTTCGCGCGGCGCCACGGCCTTCTCCCCACCGCCGAGGAGGACGGAAAGCTCGACGTGGCGATGCGCGAGGGGGCGGACCCAAAGGCGCTGATCGAGTTGAGGCGCTTCCTGGCGCGGCCTTTCGCGGTCCACCAAGTCGATGCGCCCGCCTTCGACCGGCTGCTCTCCGACCTCTATCCATCGGGCACCGAGGCAGCGGCGGACGCGGCCGGCTCGCTCGGCTTCGGCGACGATCTCGGCCACATCGCCGCCGGCATGCCGAGCGCCGAGGATCTGCTCGACACCTCCGACGACGCGCCGGCGATCCGCCTCATCAACGGCATTATCGCCGACGCCGCCCGCCAGGGCGTCTCCGACATCCACATCGAACCCTACGAATCCGGTCTCGTCGTGCGCATGCGGATGGACGGGGTGCTGCGCGAGAGCCTGCGCATGCCGGCGCACGTCGCGCCGGTGGTGGTCAGCCGGGTCAAGGTGATGGCCCGGCTCGACATCGCCGAGCGACGGCTGCCGCAGGACGGGCGCATCAGTCTCACCCTCGGCGGCAAGCTGATCGACGTGCGCGTCTCGACGCTGCCGAGCCGGGCCGGCGAGCGGGTCGTGCTGCGCATCCTCGACAAGGAAAATGCCGGAATCGACCTCGATCACCTGGGCATGATGCCCGACGTCCAGGCGATGCTCGAACATGCGCTGGCCGAGCCCAACGGGATTGTGCTGGTCACTGGCCCGACGGGCTCGGGCAAGACGACCACGCTCTACGCCGGCGTCAAGCGGCTCAACGACGGCAGCCGCAACATCCTGACTGTCGAAGACCCGGTCGAATATGCGGTCGACGGCGTCGGTCAGACCCAGATCAACCCGCAGGTGGGCCTGAGCTTCGCCGCGGGGCTGCGTGCGATCCTGAGGCAGGATCCGGACGTGGTCATGGTCGGCGAGATCCGCGACCGCGAGACCGCCGATATCGCCGTCCAGGCGGCGCTGACCGGCCATCTCGTCCTCTCGACCGTCCACACCAACGACGCCGTCGGCGCAATCACGCGGCTCAGGGACATGAAGGTCGAGTCCTTCCTGATCGCCTCGACGGTGAGGGCCGTCATCGCGCAGCGGCTCGTGCGGCGGCTCTGCCCGCAGTGCCGGGAGCCGGCAACAGCTTCTGGTTCGCTGGCCGCATCGCTCGGGCTGGAGCCGGGAACGACGGTCTACGAGCCGAAAGGGTGCGCCGCCTGCGGCAAGAGCGGCTATAAGGGCCGGATCGGCCTGTTCGAGGCGGTGCGGGTCGATGACGAAATTCGCCGCCTCGTCAACGCCGGTGCGGAGGAGACGGCGATCGCGGCTCATGCCTTCCAGCGCCACGACACGCTCGGGCAAGCCGCGCGCCGGCTGGTCGAGGACGGCGTCACCAGCCCCGAGGAAGCGCTGCGCGTCTCACGCCACGAGGCCGACGATGCCTGATTTCGCCTATGTCGGGCTCGACACCGCCGGACGGGAGCGACGCGGATCGGTGCGCGCCGAGACCAGCGACGCCGCCCGTACTCAGCTCGCGGCGCGGCGGCTCTACGTGGTGCGGATCGAGCCCGCCGCGCCCGGCGCGCCGCTCGTCTCGCGCAGCCTGTTCGCGCGCAAGAAGATCGGCGCCAAGCAGCTGACCCTGTTCACGCGCCAGCTCGCCACCCTCGTCCAGGTCACGCCGCTCGAAGAAGCCTTGCGCACCGTTTCGCAGCAGGCCGAGCGCGAGGAAGTCAGGCGCGTGCTCGGAAACGTCCATGCCGGTGTCGTCGAGGGGCGGCGCCTGTCGGGGGCGATGGGGCGCGAGCCGGCGAGCTTCCCCCCGCTTTACCGGGCGATGGTTTCGGCCGGCGAGGGCTCGGGCACGCTGCCGCACATTCTGGAGCGGCTCGCCGGTCTGCTGGAGCGGCAAGCGCAGGTGCGCGGCAAGGTGCTATCGACGCTCGCCTACCCGATCGTCCTCGCCGTCGTCGCCGCCTTCGTTGTCTTCGCGCTTATGATCTTCGTTGTGCCCAAGGTGGTCGAGCAGTTCCAGGACATCGGCCAGGAGCTTCCGCTGCTGACGCGGATCGTGATCGGCCTGTCCAACTTCCTCGCTTCCTGGTGGTGGGCGCTGCTGATCGCCGGGGCGCTCGCCTTGTTCCTGGCCGGCCGGGCGCTCAAGGACGAGGGGATCAGGCTGAAGTTCGACCGTTTGATGCTGCGCCTGCCGCTGATCGGCCGGCTGATACGCGACCTTCACGCTGCGCGGATGGCGCGGACGCTTTCCACCATGGTGTCGAGCCGGCTGCCTTTGCTCGAAGGCCTGAAGCTCACGACGGGCACGGTCCACAACCGCGTCTTGCGCGCCGCCTCTGCCGACATCGCCGAATCGATCCGCACCGGCGGCAGCCTCTCGGGCGCGCTCAAGCGGGCCGGGATCTTCCCGCCTTTGCTCGTCTATCTCGCCGCCTCGGGCGAAGCCTCCGGCCGGCTCGACGTCATGCTCGAGCGCGCCGCCGACTATCTCGACCGTGAGTTCGACGCCTTCACCTCGACCGCGCTGGCCCTGCTGGAGCCGGCGATCATCATCGTCATGGGCGCGATCGTCGCGTTGATCGTGCTTTCGATCCTGCTCCCCATCCTTCAAATCGACACGCTCGCTGGAGGTTATTGATGCGTACGATTCAACCCCTCTCGCGGAGACGGTGCGGCGAGGAAGGCTTTACTTTAGTCGAGCTGATGGTCGTGCTCGTTATCATTGGCCTGTTGGCGACGATCGTGATCATCAACGTGATGCCCGCGGCCGATCGCGCCGCGGTGACCAAGGCCCATGCCGATATCGCGACGCTGGAGCAGGGGATCGAGATGTACCGGCTCGATAACCAGCGCTACCCGACCACCGAGGAGGGGCTGCAGGCGCTCGTCAGCGGGCGCTATATCCGCCGGCTGCCGGACGATCCCTGGCGCCATCCCTATCGCTATGCCGCGCCGGGCACGGGCGACAAGCCGTTCACGGTGGCGAGCTGGGGCGCCGACGGGCGCGAAGGCGGTACGGGGGACGATGCCGACATCAGCAACTGATCCCGGCGAGCCCACCGGCACGCTGCTTCACTTCGCCGACGGCGGCGAAGCCCTGCTCGTCGCCGGAACGCCGCCGCGCGTTGCGCTGGCCGTGCCGGGGACAGACGTCGCGATCCACTGGCTCGAGCTGGCCGGCGAGCTGACCCCCGCCCAGGCCGCCGCCGCCGCGCGGCTGATGCTGGCCGATGCGAGCGCGGAGCCGCTTTCCGGAATGCATGTCGCCGCCGGGCGGCCGGAGGGAGGGCTTACCCCGGTGGCGCTGGTGCCCAATGCGTCGATGGCCGCCTGGCTAGCCGGCGGGACCGATCCCGACCTGATCGTCCCTGAGCCGCTCCTGATCGCGCCGCCGGAGGAGGGCTTCGCGCGGCGCGGTCTCGATTATCGCGCGCGCGCCGCGGCCTTCAGCGTCGAGCCCGAGCTCGGCGAAATGCTGACCGGCGGCGCAACGCTTCGCGAGATCGATGATGCGGCGTTCGAGGCCGGATTGCAGGACACCTTGGCCGATCCGGTCATCAACTTGCGCCAAGGGCCCTTCGCCAAGCGGCGGCACTGGAAGGTCGACCGTGGCGCGACGCGGCGGATAGCGCTGCTTGCGGCCGCGCTGGCAGTGACCAGCCTCATCGCCCAGATCGCCCTGATCATGCGCTATTCGTTCGACGCCGACCGGATCGAGGCGGAGACGGCAGCGCTCGGCCCGGGCGCGGGTGCGGCGACGCGGCCCGCCTTCGGGGTGCTCGCGCCTTTGCTGTTCGAGGCGGTGCGCGGCACGCCCAATCTCGAGCTGACCCGGATCGAGTATCGGAGCGACGGCGGCCTCGGCGCGACCGTCCAAGTCGACACCCCGGCCACATTCGCCGCGTTCCGCGCTCGCGTCGAGGGCAGCGGCCTCGCGGTCGAGGGGGGGTCGCTGCAGACGGTCGGCGGGCGTCCCACGGCAGAGATCGTGGTGCGGCCGGCATGAGCGCCTGGTGGGCCCTTCGAACCCCGCGCGAGCGCGGGCTGCTTGCGGTCATGCTGGTCCTGATCGGGATCGTGCTGGCCTGGGTGGCCGTGATCCAGCCGCTGGCTGACGCGCTCGATGCCGCCAAGGCCCGCCACGGTGCGGCAGTGGTCGCGCTTGCCGAGGCACGGGCGAGGACGCGGCCCGCCTCGACGGCTGCGGCCGCAGGGCCCGCCGACGCGATCGCCGAGCAGACCGCGTCGGCGGCCGGCTTTACCGGCGCCCGGATCGGAAGCCAAGGACCGGCGCGGGCCTCGGTCGCGATCGACGCGGCGCGACCGCAGGCACTGTTCGGCTGGATCGCCGAGATGGAGCGCCGCGGCCTGGTCGTGGAGCGTCTCAGCGCCAGGGCGAATGCCGACCAGACGCTCTCGGCCGAGGTCGGCGTGAAGGCGGGGCGGCGGTGAGGCGCATCCGGCTGGACATCGGCAGAGCCGCGCTGTTCCTCGCCGCCTTCGCTTTCGCGATGGTTGCCCTGATCCCGCTGCGGATCGCCACCGGCTGGGTCGGCGGCGGGCTGGCCGCGCGCGAGGCGAGCGGAAGCATCTGGCTTGGCATGCTCAAGGAAGCGCGGTTCGGACCGGTACCGCTCGGCGACCTCAAGGCGCGGCTCAACGTGCTGCCGTTGTTCATCGGTCGGGCGCGGCTGTCATTGTCGCGCGAAAGCGAAGGGCAAGGCCCGTTCGAAGGCGCGGTGACGGTGTCGCGCCATGCCTTCGGACTGGAGGACGCGACGGGCATGGTCCGCACCGGGCCCTCGTTCGCGCCGCTGCCGATCGCGGCGCTCGACCTTACCGACGTCAGCGTCCACTTCGCCGAGGGGCTGTGCGAAAGCGCCGAGGGGCGGGTTCGCGCCACGCTTTCGGGCGAACTGGCGGGGGTCGCGCTGGCCGGAGGGATGAGCGGCGTCTTGCGCTGCGCCGGCGGCGCGCTGCTGGTCCCACTCGCCAGCGAGTCCGGTATCGAGCTGGTCAATCTCAGCCTGCGCGCCGACGGCGCCTACCGCGCCGACATCGTCATTCGCCAGAACGATCCCGGTCTCGCCGCGCGGATGGCCGGCGCTGGCTTCCGCGCCGCGCCGCAGGGTTATACGCGGCGAGTCGAGGGCCATTTCTGACGGGGCGACCCGTTTTCGGGATAAAAAGCAGCCGGCGAGCCGTTTGTGGACCCGTAAGGCGAGCGTGGGGGCTTGAGCCGGTTCGCGCTTCTTCAGCGAGACCGGAAAGCACGGAGAACTCGTCATGAAACAGGTCTATCTTGGGGCGGCCGCGCTGCTCCTCGGAACATCGGCTCTCGCTTTGGCCAAATCGCCCGACCCCGTTTCCCCCGACAAGGGCGCGAAAGCGGCGGCGATCGGTGCCAAGGTGTTTGACCTCGCAAAGCCCAAGATCGAGGTCGCGAAGCCGGCGGCCGAAGCGGCGAAGCCTTTGGCTTGGTCGAAGGAGTCGGTGAAGATCGAGCCGGCAGCGGCCAGCTGGTGGAGCGATGATACCGCATCGTCGAAGGCGCCGGAGCAAGAAATGAAGGTTGAGCCGGCCCTGGCCGGGTGGACGGCGAACGACGAGGCGGTGGTCCTCGCCAAGAAGGGCGAAGGCAATCCCGACCTCGATCTCGCGGTGAAGCCCGACGAGGTCCAGCCCGACCAGGTCGGCACCGGCGTGGGCGGCCCGCTCGAGGAAGTCGACACCGCGGCCGTGTCCCTGGCCGCGCTGACCCCGCGCCCGGCGACCCACAATTATCCGCCGTGCAGCCCGGGGCCAGGCGACGACAATTGCATCCAGCTCTACGAGCGGGGCGTGCGCCAGCAGCTCGCCAGCTGGACGGGGCCGACCGGCGGCCTCGGCAGCAGCGATGAGGTGCAGACGGCTTCGGCCGACACCGTCACGGACACCGGCGTCGGCGGCCCCTATGAGCCGGTCGACACGTCGATGGACACGGCGATGGCCGGTGACGGCAGCGTCGATGGCGCGCTGGGCGAGGTCGCCAGCGACGAAACCCTGACCGCCAGCGCGGACGCGGCGAATGCCGGGGCCTATACCGGCATGGGCGGCCCGCTCGAAGAGGTCGCTCCGGTCAAGGCTTCAAGCGATTACCCGCCCTGCCGTCCGGGCCCGGGCGACGACCACTGTATCCAGCTCTACGAGCGCGGCGTCAGCGGCTAGCCCTGGGATTCAGTCCGAATCCTCCGCGGGAGGCTCTGCTTCGGCGGGGCCTCCCGTTTTCTTGCCGCCATTGGCCAGCCACTGGTTGAGCTTGCCGATCGTCCGCTCGAGCGCGGCGATTGCCGCCTGCACCTCCTCGCGGCTCGCATCCTGCGTAGCGATGTCGGACAGCCACCAGGTCTCCGACAGCCATTCCTTGCCGATCTCGCGAGCGGGGACCGAGAGGCCGATGAAGGCCTCCTCGGCCTCGACCCAGCCCTCGCCTTCGCCGCGCATCGTGTGCAGCGAGATCCGCGCCTCCTCGAAATCGCCGGCGCAGACCTCGCGCGCGGCGTCGAGAAAGGGCTCGATCACGTTCCACTCCATCTTCGAATCGGCGAGCGTCGCGAACACCGCGTTCATGATCTGCTTTTGCGCGAGGCCGTGGAAATCGGCGGCGGTCATCGCCGCTTCGTCTTTGCTTTGAGGTTCGTCGCTCATCGCCCTGCGCTGTCCCAAGCCGCTGGCCGGGTCAAGCGGCCTTTGCTAGGCGCTCCTCCATGGCGTGGACCTTCTCGATCGACCGCGGCGGCACGTTCACCGATATCGTCGCCCGCTCGCCCGAGGGACGCCTGATCGTCCGCAAGCTCCTCTCCGACAATCCGGAGCGCTACGCCGACGCCGCGGTGGCAGGGATCGGCGCGATCCTCGCCGAAGCGGGCGGCGGGACGGTCGGATCGGTCAAAATGGGGACGACGGTCGCGACCAACGCGCTGCTCGAGCGCAAGGGCGAGCCGGTCGTGCTGGCGATCACCGCCGGCCTCGGCGACGCGCTTTTGATCGGTCATCAGGCCCGGCCGGACATTTTCGCCCGCCAGATCGTGCTGCCCGAGCCGCTTTACGCCCATGTGATCGAGGTCGACGAGCGCGTCAGCGCCCAGGGCGAGCTGCTTCGTCCGCTCGACGGCGACGCGGCGAGGACGGCGCTCCAGGCGGCGTTCGACCAGGGCTTTCGCGCGCTGGCGATCGTGCTGATGCACGGCTGGCGCTGGACCGCGCACGAGGCGGCGCTCGCCGCAATGGCGCGCGCGATCGGCTACACCCAAATTTCGGCCAGTCACGAGGTCGAGCCGCTGATCAAGCTGATCGGCCGTGGCGACACGGCGGTGGCCGACGCCTACCTCTCGCCCGTGCTTCGGCGCTATGTCGACAAGGTGGTGGCCGGGCTGGGCGGCGCCGGGCAGTTGTTCTTCATGCAGTCGAACGGCGGGCTGACCGACGCGGCGACGTTCCGCGGCAAGGACGCGGTGCTGTCCGGGCCGGCCGGGGGCATCGTCGGCATGGCGAAAACCGCATCGCAGGCCGGCGAAAGCCATGTGATCGGGTTCGACATGGGCGGGACATCGACCGACGTCTCTCATTTCGCCGGCGTTTACGAGCGGACCAGCGAGCGGGCGGTGGCCGGGGTGCGGCTGCGCGCGCCGATGCTCGAAATCCATACCGTCGCCGCCGGGGGCGGCTCGATCTGCCACTATGACGGGCGCCGCTTCCGCGTAGGCCCGGACAGCGCCGGCGCCGTGCCCGGCCCGGCCTGCTACCGGCGCGGCGGGCCGCTCACCGTCACCGATTGCAATGTGGTGCTGGGCAAGATCCGGCCCGAACATTTCCCCCATGTCTTCGGATCGGGCGGGGATGAGCCGATCGACGCCGACGCCGCGCTGGCGCGCTGCCGCGAGGTCGCGGAGCGGGCGGGGATGGAAGCGCGCGCCGTGGCCGAGGGCTTCATCCGCATCGCCGTCGACAACATGGCCAATGCGATCAAGCAGATCTCGATTGCCCGCGGCCACGACGTGACGCGCTACACCCTGCAATGCTTCGGCGGCGCCGGCGGCCAGCATGCCTGCCTCGTCGCCGACGCGCTGGGGATCGAAAGGGTGATGATCCACCCGCTCGCCGGCGTGCTCAGCGCCTATGGCATGGGGCTGGCGGACATGGTCGAGCTTCGGCAACGGACGCTGGCCGGGGCGGACCTGGAAATTGTGCTCGGCGAGCTCGAGGCCGAGGCGGCGGCGGCGCTCGTCGGCCAGGGCGTCGAGGCCCCGGAAATCCATCGCCGCGCGGCTCTGCGCTACGAAGGCAGCGATTCCACGCTGGAGGTGCAGGTCTCGGGGCGGATGCGCGAAGATTTCGAGGCGGCGCACAGGCAGCGTTTCGGCTTCACCGCGCCTGAAACCGAGGTGGTGATCGAAACCGCTATCGTCGAGGCGGTGGGGAAAGGGGAAGGTGCTCCTGCGGAAGCAGGAGCCCAGCAACTCAGGACGCCGGGGCTCCTGCTTTCGCAGGAGCACCCCTTCGATCGGGACGACCTCTCTCCCGGCAACATCGTCTCCGGTTCGGCGCTGATCATAGACCCTTCCCAGACCACCGTCGTCGAGCCCGGCTGGCGGGCCGAGGTCGACGTGCACGGCAATCTGATGCTGACCCGCGCGAGCCCACGCGTCTCAACGCCCGCGATGGGCACCGAGGTGGATCCGGTCCAACTGGAGGTGATGGGCAACCTCTTCATGGCCATCGCCGAGGAGATGGGAGTCGCGCTGCAGAGCACGGCCTCCTCGGTCAACATCAAGGAGCGGCTCGATTTCTCCTGCGCGGTGTTCGACCGCGAAGGTGCGCTGATCGCCAATGCGCCGCACATTCCGGTCCACCTCGGATCGATGGGCGACTCGATCCGGACGGTGATCGAGGCGCGGGGGGAGGCGCGGGACGGGCGCGGCATGAAGCCGGGTGATGTCTACGTCCTCAATGCACCCTATCGCGGCGGCACTCATTTGCCCGACATCACGGTGATCATGCCGGTCTTCGTCGAAAGCGACGCCGCACCCGCCTGGTACGTCGCCGCGCGCGGCCATCATGCCGATATCGGCGGGATCGAACCCGGATCGATGCCGCCCGCCAGCCGGACGGTCGATGAGGAGGGGGTGCTGATCGACAATGTGCTGCTGGTCGACGAGGGGCGCTTCCTCGAGGCGGAGATGCGCGCGCTGCTCGGCAAGGGCACATGGCCGGCGCGCAATCCGGACCGCAACATTGCCGATCTCAAGGCCCAGATCGCCGCCTGCGCGCGCGGCGCGAACGAGCTGAGGCGCGTCGCTTCCGAGCAGGGGCGCGGCACGGTCGACGCCTATATGGGCCACGTCATGGCCTATGCCGAGGAGGCGGTTCGGCGGCTGATCGGCCGGCTTTCCGACGGCCAGTTCCGCTACGAGCTGGACAATGGCGCTTACGTCCAGGTGGCGATCCGCGTCGACCGCGCCGCGCGCACGGCCGAGGTCGATTTCACCGGGACCAGCGATCAGCAGCCGAACAATTTCAACGCGCCTTATTCGATCTGCCGGGCGGCGACGCTCTACGTCTTCCGCACCCTGGTCGACGACCCGATCCCGCTCAACGACGGCTGCATGCGGCCGATCACGCTCAACGTACCGGAAGGCTCGATGCTCAACCCTCGTTTCCCGGCCGCGGTCGTCGCCGGCAATGTCGAGACCAGCCAGGTGATCACCGATTGCCTGTTCGCGGCGACTGGCGCGCTCGCGCCGAGCCAGGGGACGATGAACAATTTCACCTTCGGCAACGACGCCTATCAATATTACGAGACGATTGCCGGGGGCGCGGGCGCCGGTCCCGGCTTCGACGGCGCCAGCGCGGTCCAGACCCATATGACCAATTCGCGGCTGACCGATCCCGAAATCCTCGAGACGCGCTTTCCGGTGATCCTCAAGCGGTTCGCGGTGCGGCGCGGCTCGGGCGGGGAGGGCGCGCATAAAGGCGGCGACGGCGTGGTACGCCAAATCCGCTTTCGCGAGGCGATGAATGCGTCCATCCTCTCCAACCGGCGCCGGGTGCCTCCGAGCGGGCTTGCCGGCGGCGGCCCGGGTGCGGCAGGGGTAAACCGGGTCGTGCGAGCCGATGGGACGGAGACGATCCTGACCGCCACCGATTCCGCGGAAATGAGGGCGGGGGACATGTTCGTGATCGAAACGCCGGGCGGCGGCGGCTTCGGGGGAGGTTGAAGATGTCCCAATTTCACGGCCTGGCGGCGGTCTTTCCAGTCGCCGACGTCGGCGCGACGGCGCGCTGGTATCGCGATCTGCTTGGTCTTCGGCTCAACACCTTTCCGGATGCCGAACCGTTCGAATGGGCCAGCATGATCGACGGCCGAACCGAGATCATGCTGCAGCGCGTACCGGATTACGAAAAGCCGGACCTCGACGCCCGGCGGCCGGGCGGGGTCTGGAGCGCCTATCTATTCGTCACCGGGGTCGACGCGCTTTACGCCGCGATCAAGGACAAGGTGAAGGTCCGCCGGGCGCCCTGCAACCAGCCCTATGGGATGCGCGAGTTCGAGATTGCCGATTTGAACAACTATGTGCTGGTCTTCGGCGAAGACCTCACCGGACCGACCCGCGCATGAGCCACTATCTTCCCCTGCTGGGCATCGTCGTCCTCGTCCTCGGCTTCGCGCTGAGGTTCAATCCGATGCTGGTCGTGCCGGTCGCGGCGATCACCACCGGCCTTCTTGCCGGGCTCGACCTGAACGACGTGATCGCCAAGCTCGGCAAGGCGTTCAACGACAGCCGCGCGATCATCATTCCCTGGGTCGTCCTGCCGGTGATCGGCATCCTCGAGCGCTATGGCCTTCAGCAGCGGTCCGGGGCGGTCATCGCGAACTTCCGTGCCGCGACGGTCGGGCGCCTGCTGATCCTTTATCTCTTCTACCGCCAAATGATCTCAGCGATCGGGCTGCACGCCACTGCCGGGCATCCGCAGACCGTTCGGCCGCTGGTCGCGCCCATGGCGGTTGCGGCGGCGGAGCGGCAGGCGCCGCTCGACGAACCCCTGCGCCAGCGAATCCGGGCCCATGCCGCCGGAACCGACAATGTCGGCGTATTCTTCGGCGAGGACATTTTCATCGCCATCGGCTCGATCGTGCTGATCCAGCAGACGCTCGAGGCCTATCAGATCATCCTTCGGCCGCTCGACCTCGCCTTCTGGGCGATCCCGACCGCGATCTTCGCCTTCCTGATCCATTCGGCGCGGCTGCTGATGCTCGATCGCGCGCTCGCGAAGCGGCGCCGTGCGGGGCCGGGCGAATGATCGGGCTCCAGCATGTCTTCTATTTGATTGGGGCGCTCTTCGCCGCCTACGCGCTGCTCAGCCTGGGGGACAGGAGCAACCCGAAGCGCTTCGCGAACGCCGCCTTCTGGGGCCTCGTGGCGCTGAGCTTCCTGGCCGGCGACCGGCTCGGCGACGTCGGCAACGGCGTCCTGGTCCTCGGCCTTGCCCTGATCGCCGGGACCGGCCAACTCGGACGCGGTCAGCCCGCCACCACTTCGCCCG
>DASQJU010000001.1:0-10277 GCA_035630915.1 Allosphingosinicella sp. | reverse complement strand
GCTTGCGCCAATGAACGATCTGGCGCAACCGTTCCCTCGGAAGGGGCAGCGATGCGCGCATATCTGGTCGTGATGGACGAGACCGCAGAGGCGCTCTCGGCGCTGCGCTTCGCGGCGCGGCAGGCGGCGCTGTCCGGCGGCGGGGTCGAGATTCTCGCGCTCATCCCGCAACAGGAATTCGTCCAATGGGGCGCGGTCCAGGAAGCCATGGAGGAGGAGGCGCGGCTGCGCGCCGAGGCGATGCTGGTCCAGGCCACCGGGGCGATCATGGAAGAGGCTGGGATCAAGCCGTCGATCACCGTTAAGCAGGGCGATCCGGTCAAGGCCGCCGCCGAACTTCTCGCCGAGCGCGACGATTATGCGGCCCTGGTGCTGGGCGCCGCCGCGGAAAGCGGGCCGGGCCCGCTCGTCAGTCACTTTTCGGGCGCGGCGGCAGGGTCGCTCCCCTGCCCTTTGATCATCGTCCCCGGCGGGCTCGACGACGAGGCGCTGGTGCGCCTCGCCGGTCTCTAGCCTTAGCCGCGCTCGCCCGGCGGCGGACGGCGCACCGGTGCTCGGCGAGCTGCCGGCCGCCGGCGTTGCGCCTGCGCCTGCTCGACATATTCCTCGATGATCTCTTCGCTATAGGCCGCGCCGGACGCAGCCGCCGCGCCGCCGATTTGGTAGATGACGACGGGATAATAACCGTAACCCCCATAGACCTGGTAGCCGTAGCCCGTCGCGGGCATCGGGCCGGGCATCGGCGCAGGCATCGGCGCGCCGACCGGGTAGCCATATTGGTAGCCCCCCGCCTGGTAGCCACCGGTCTGGTACGTGCCCGTCTGATAAGAGCCGGCGCTTGCGGAGGCATAGTCCTGGGCTCCGGGCTGCCAGGCGCGCGATCCGCGATAAGCCGGGATGCCGTTCACCATATCCCACTGCTCGCCATATTGGTCCCAATCGAGACCGCCGCGCGCATCGATCACTCGGCCACTCTGGTCGACCAGATAGGCGTCGTCATAATAGCGGATCCAGTGGCGGCCGGTACCGGGATCGGCGAAGCCGTAGGACTGCCAGTTGCTGATCGTGAACTGGGGGCCCATCCAATAGGGGTTGACCGTCCAGCCCCGCTCGAGGCGGCGCGGCAGATTGGGCGAGGGCATCATCGGCGCCATCTGCGGGGCCATCTGGGGGCCGTAGCCCGGGGGGGGCATGGTCTGCGCGAAGGCGCCCGACGGAATGAGCGCGATGCTCGCGGCCAGAACGGAAAGACTCAACGTGCGCATACGGTGTCCCCTGTTTGCTTGGCCCTGTTGAACTGGGCGGGCAGGACGGTGAACGCATCTTTTACGCTTTGGATCAGCCCTTTGCTATGCCTGCGAGGCGACGGCCGATACGCTGTATCAGACTGACACAGCCCGCCTCGTCTTCGTGATCAAACCGCGCGGGAGTCGGGCTGTCCAGATCCAGCACCCCGAAGAGCGCCCCGTCAACGACAATCGGCACGACCAGCTCGGCGCGCGAGGCGGCATCGCAGGCGATATGGCCGGGAAAGGCATGGACGTCCTCGACCAACTGGGGTGCGCGGCTCGCTGCAGCGGCGCCGCAGACGCCTTTGCCGAACGGAATGCGGATGCAGGCCGGCCGACCCTGGAACGGCCCAAGAACCAGCTCGCCGCCGACATTGCGGTAGAAACCGGTCCAGTTGACGTCCGGCAAGGTCTCCCAAAGCAAGGCAGCGACGTTCGCCATGTTGGCGATCGGGTCGGGCTCGCCCGCGGTCAGCGCGTCGGCCGCCTCGATCAGCTCGCGGTAGAGCGCTGGCTTGTCGGCAGCCTCGATCCTGAAGTCGTAGGTCAATCCAGCGTCACCTTCCCGCGTCCTTGTTTGACCGAGCCGCGCTGCTTCTTCGCGTCGACCCGCTTCGCCTTGGCCGAACGGCTCGGCCTGGTCGGCCGGCGCTTGGCCTGGCGGATATGGGCCTTGGTGACCAGCTCCGCCAGCCGGGCCCGCGCATCCTCGCGATTGGCTTCCTGGGTGCGGTAGGAACGAGCCGTGATGACGATCTCGCCGCCGGCGGTCATCCGGCTGCCGGCAAGCGACTTCAGCCGCTGATAGACGTCGGGGGCCAGGCCGAGCTTGAACACGTCGCAGCGCAGCTGGCAGGCGCTCGCGACCTTGTTGACGTTCTGTCCGCCGGGGCCGGAGGCGGCGAGAAAGGTTTCGGAGAGCGCTTCCTCAGGGATCTCAAACGACATCGCCATAGCCCGCATTGACGAAGGTCGGCGGCAGCGGCGCCGTGGCTTCGACGGGCGGCTTCGCCCCGCGATCGACCTTGAGCGACAAGGCATGGAGCAGCATCGGCCCCCTGCCCGCGCCGTAAACGGGATCGCCGACGATCGGAATGCCGACGCCCGCCGCGGCGTGGACGCGGATCTGGTGGGTGCGGCCGGTCTCCGGAGTGAAGACCAGGATCGCCCGCCCGTCGCGCACGGCGGCCAGGCGCCAGTGCGTCACCGAGGGCCGCCCGGATTCGTCCGGGACCATCCGCCAGCCCTCCTCGGCCGTCGAAATCTTGGCCAGCGCCATGTCGACCGTTCCCGCCTCGGCTTCGGGTATGCCGTCGAGCACCGCGACATAGGTCTTCGCGACGCGCTTCTGCTCGAACGCGCGCTGAAACGCCTTGTGCGCCTTGGGATTGCGCGCGAGCAGCAAACAGCCCGACGTATCGCGGTCGAGCCGGTGGACCGGCAGCGGCTTGCGCTTAAATCCGAAACGAAGATGGTGAAGATAATCTTCCAGGCTCTCGGGCGTCCGCGCGCCCGGATGGACCGCCAGGCCCGCCGGCTTGTCGATGACGATCGCCTCGCCGTCTATGAAGAGAACCCGGCTTTCCCAATAGCTCATGGGGGCGCCCTGCCATGCCCGTGGCGGCCGCGCAACGCTCGCGCAATAGCGCGTGGCACCACCGTATTAATACGAAATTAACCTTTTGCCTTCACACCTCTAAAGGTTAATGAATGTCGAGGGGCGAATGTCGCCACGCGACAGGAGGGGCTTCCCATGCGCGTTCTGCTGATCGAAGACGAGCCGACCACCGCCAAGGCAATCGAGCTCATGCTCTCTAGCGAGGGCTTCAACGTCTATACGACCGATCTGGGCGAGGAGGGCTTGGACCTTGGCAAGCTCTACGATTACGACATCATCTGCCTCGATCTGAACCTGCCGGACATGCACGGCTACGACGTGCTCAAAAAGCTCCGGACGGCCAAGGTCGGCACCCCGGTCCTGATCCTCTCCGGCGTCGCCGAGATGGACTCGAAGGTCCGCGCGCTCGGCTTCGGCGCCGACGATTATGTCACCAAGCCGTTCCATCGCGACGAGCTGGTTGCGCGCATCCACGCCATCGTCCGCCGATCGAAGGGCCACAGCCAGTCGGTCATCAAGACCGGCAAGCTCTCGGTCAATCTCGACGCCAAGACGGTCGAGGTCGACGGCAGCCGGGTCCACCTGACCGGCAAGGAATATGCGATGCTGGAGCTGCTTTCGCTCCGCAAGGGCACGACGCTCACCAAGGAGATGTTCCTCAACCACCTCTATGGCGGGATGGACGAGCCCGAGCTCAAGATCATCGACGTCTTCATCTGCAAGCTGCGCAAGAAGCTCAGCCTTGCCTGCGGCGGCGACAATTATATCGAGACCGTCTGGGGCCGCGGCTACGTGCTGCGCGAGCCCGAGGAGCTCGAGACCGCCAAGGTCGCCTGACTTTTTCCTTCTGGGGGTCCACAACCGGCGTCCGCGAACCTCGCGGGCGCCGGTTTCTTTTCGGGGACGCGCCGGCGCGTGCCGCCTCCCCGATCCTGCGCTAGGATGACGCCATGACTCGACCGCCGGACGCGCTGGAACTGGTTTGCGCCGATTTCAATCCGGCGCTCGAATTGCTGCGCCGGCTTGGGCTGCGGCTCGACGTCATCTATCCGGCCGACGATCCTCATACGGCGATGCTGACCCGCGATGATATGGGCGTGCGCCTGACCTCGCGCCCCGACGCGCCGCCGGCGTCGGCGGACCTCCCCGAATTCCAACCGGAATTCGTGCTGACGCGCGCCGGAACCGTCTCGGGCGAGGGCCGCGCCGGGATGCATTATCGCGACCTGATCCCGGGCCGGCTCGGCGGGCGCTACATCGGCTCGCACATCGTGATCGCCGAGGGCGGGCCGGTCGCCGACTGGGTTCATTTCCACCGCATCGCCGTCCAGCTGATCTGCGTTCGCCGCGGCTGGGTGCGCGTCGTCTACGAAGGCCAGGGCGCGCCGTTCGTCATGCAAAGCGGCGACATGGTCATCCAGCCGCCCGGAATCCGGCACCGCGTGCTGGAAAGCGCGCCGGGCCTGGAAGTGGTCGAGATCACCTGCCCCGCGTCCCACGAA
The DNA here is from genome assembly GCA_035630915.1 of Allosphingosinicella sp. GTDB lineage: Bacteria > Pseudomonadota > Alphaproteobacteria > Sphingomonadales > Sphingomonadaceae > Allosphingosinicella. Next base: position 5,868 of record DASQJU010000001.1, on the reverse strand, counting down.
ACCTTCGCCGACCACGAAATGGCCTTGCCGGGCGGCGAGGGCGGCCCGGCACGCACCTGGGACGGCCAGCTTTTCCTGCATCACGTGGCCGCGAATGCGCCGTGGCTCCCGTGGCATGGCGCAGAGGCGCAGGCGACGAGCGTGCGCGACGCGACCGGCGGGCGCGCCGAGGCACGCATCGTCAGACCGGGCGCCGCCTCAACCTTCGCCGTGGCGCCGCACGACGGCGAGCTGGTATTCGGCTTCGTCCTCGAAGGCTCGGCCCGCCTCGACCGCGGCGAAACCTGTCCGCTCGGCCCCGCCGATTCGTTCGTGGTCCCGCCGGGCGAGTCCTGGAGTCTGACCGACGCGTCGGACGACCTGCGCCTGCTGCACGTGACGACCGGAAGAATTGACCCTGTCTAGAAAGCCGCCTGCAGGGCGGGCCAGAGAATCATGACGATCCCGACCGTCGCCGCGATCCAGGCGACCGAACGAATAACCGGCACGCCGAGGGCGTAGAGCGGGAGATAGGCCACACGAGCGCCGAGCCAGATCATCGCGCCGAGCGCGGTGGTGGCATTGCCGAGATTTGCCGCGCTGACGATCAGCACAGCGGCGACCATGATCGGAAAGGTCTCGAAGAAATTGGCCTGCGCCCGCGAGAGCCGGCCGACGATCGGATTGGGGGGCGGCAGATCCTCGTCGCGCGCGCCGATATTCCATTTGGACCCATATTGCCGGGTCTTGGCCTGCGCGGCGGCCATGATGTGCACGAAGGCCAGCACGCAGCCCCAGGCGAGCATGATGAGTTCCGTTGTCATGCAGTAACGATATCTGCGATTTCGGGACGCGTCCATTGGCGCTTTTCGCCCTTTCGTGCATTGTCCGGCGATGGCCGTAGGCAAGGCGTTCGATGAGTTGTGGGGAAGCAGCCGAGCAAAAGCGGCGCGGAGCGGCTTCGAGCCGCTTGCGCGCTGGCTCGATGATACGCCTTCAGTCGAGCTGAGCCGGCGCCAGCAGGCCGCCGAGGCCGCCTTCCGCAGCCTCGGCATCACCTTCTCGGTCTACGGCGAGGATGCGTCCGCAGAGCGGATCATCCCGTTCGACATCGTCCCGCGCATCTTTTCGGCCGACGAATGGGATCGGCTGTCGGCCGGGCTCGAGCAGCGCGTGCGGGCGATCAACGCCTTCATCGACGACGTCTACGGCGCGCGCAAAATCCTCAAGGACGGGGTGATCCCGCCCGATATCGTCCTCACCAACCCGCAATTCTGCATTCCCTGCGCCGGAGCGCGGCCGCCGCACGGCGTCTATGCCCATATTTGCGGGATCGATCTGGTCCGCACCGGGGCGGACGAATTCTTCGTGCTCGAGGACAATGCGCGAACGCCGTCGGGCGTCTCCTACATGATCGAGAATCGCGACGCGATGCTGCGGCTGTGCCCGGAATTGTTCGATCTCTTCCCGGTGCGGCCGGTCGATTCCTATCCCGAGCTACTGCGCGAGACGCTCTATTCGGTCGCGCCCGAGGCGGCGCGCGAGCCGCGCTGCGTGCTGCTGACGCCGGGCCACCACAACAGCGCGTTCTACGAGCACAGCTTCCTGGCCGACAATATGGGGATCGAGCTGGTCGAGGGGCGCGATCTGGTGGTCGACGACGATATCGTCTGGATGAAGACGATCGACGGCCGCATGCGCGTCGACGTCATCTACCGGCGCGTCGACGATGCCTTCCTCGATCCCCTCGTCTTCCGGCCCGACTCCCTGCTCGGCGTGCCGGGGCTGATGGCCGCCTATCTCGCCGGCAACGTCACGCTGGTGAACGCGCCGGGGACCGGCATCGCCGATGACAAGGCGATCTATTCCTACATGCCCGAGATCGTCCGCTATTATACCGGCGAGGAAGTGAAGCTCCCCAATGTCGAGACCTGGCGCTGCCGCGAGCCCAAGGCCTGCCGCCACGTGCTCGACAATCTCGACAAGCTGGTGGTCAAGCTGGTCGACGGGTCGGGCGGCTACGGCATGCTCGTCGGCCCGACGGCGTCGAAGAAGGAGATCGAAGCTTTCCGCGTAGCGATCAAGGCGTCGCCCGAACGCTACATCGCCCAGCCGACGCTGGCGCTTTCGACCGTGCCGACGCTGGACCAGGAGGGGATGGCGCCGCGCCACGTCGATTTCCGCCCGTTCGTCCTGACCGGCGCCTCCGGGGTCACGATCGTGCCCGGCGGCCTGACTCGGGTCGCGCTGCGCAAGGGCTCGCTGGTGGTCAATTCGAGCCAGGGCGGCGGCACCAAGGACAGCTTCGTCCTCGCGCCCGAGCCGGCGGCCGAGGGCCAGAGCTGATGCTCTCGCGCACCGCCGCCAGCCTCTACTGGATCGGCCGCTACATGGAGCGGGCCGAGTTCACCACGCGCCTCGTCGAGGCGACCATCCGGCTCGCCGCTCTGGGCGGACACGCCCACGTCTCCCGCGCCTGGATGAGCGCGCTCAGCGTGGTCGGCGCGCCGCCGCTCGACGCCAGCCGCGAAGGCAGCATGCCGCGGCGTTACTTGACGCTGAGCGAGGACAATCCGAGCTCGATCCGCTCGTGCATCGTCAACGCCCGCGACAATGCCCGCGCCGCGCGCACCGCTTTGACCCGCGAGGTGTGGGAGGCGATCAATCGCGCCTGGCTGATGATCCAGGCCCGCACCAGCCCGGGCGGCGTCCAGGCCACGCTCAACCTGGTTGAGGAGCTCAAGGCCGAGCTGCGCGGCTTCGAAGGGGCGATGGCGCGGATGATGCGCAACGAAGGCTATTGGTTCATCCGCCTGGGCTCGATGATCGAGCGCGGCGACGCCAGCGCGCGGCTGCTCGACGTCAAATATTTCCTGCTCCTGCCCGAGGGCCAGAAGGTCGGCGGCAAGCTCGACCGCGACCAATGGACGACGATCCTCCAGATCGTCTCGGCCAAGACCGCCTACCGCCACCTCTACCGCGAGGCGCTGAAGCCCTGGCTGGTCGCCGACATGCTGATCTTCCGCCGCGAGCTCCCGCGCTCGCTGGCCTGGACCGCGGAGGAGACGGTCGAGCTGCTCGGCGAGTTCGGCGCGCGCTCCGGGCGGCAGGGGCCCGCCGACCGGCTCGCCCGCCAGCGCCTGTCCAACCTGCAGGCGCTCGACATCGACACCGTTTTCCAGCGCGGGCTGCACCAGTGGCTGCAGGCCTATGTCCGCGACAACAACGCGATCGGCGTCGCCATCGCCGACCAGTTCAAGTTCGCGTAAGGGCCCCTCGATGCAGCTCTCGGTCCGCCACGTCACCACCTACAGCTACGCCCAGCCGGCCTGGGGCCTGATCCAGCTGCTGCGCGCGACCCCGGCCAGCTTCACGGGCCAGAATGTGCTCGACTGGCGGATCGACGTCGATTGCGACGCCCGGCTGCGCGAGGGCCGCGACGGCTATGGCAACATCACCCACATGCTGTACGTCGACAAGCCGGTCACGCGCCTGTCGGTTTCTGTCACCGGGCGCGTGCTGACCGAGGACCGCGCCGGCGTGGTGCAGGGGCTGCCGCAGGATCTGCCGCCCCAGGTCTTCTGCCGCGCCACGCCGCTGACCGAAGCGGGCCCGGCGATCGAGGCGCTGGCGCGGACGGTCGAGGCGGGCCCCGATCCGGCGCTCGGCCGGCTGCACCATCTCAACAGCCGGCTCTATGAGGCCATGCGCTTCGACACCACGGCCACCGGGGCCGACACCACCGCCGAGCAGGCCGCCGCCGCCGGGCACGGGGTCTGCCAGGATTTCGCGCACATGTTCATCGCCGCGGCGCGGCTCCTGTCCATCCCCGCCCGCTACATCTCGGGCCATCTCTTCCGGCGCGACGGCGCGCACGTGCAGGAGGCCTCCCACGCCTGGGCCGAGGCCTGGGTCGGCGAACTCGGTTGGGTGGCGTTCGATCCGGCCAACGGCATTTGCGCCGACGACGCCTATGTCCGCGTCGCCTGCGGCCTCGACTATCAGGGCGCCGCACCGGTCGCGGGCGCACGTTCGGGTGGCGGGGCGGAGCATCTGGCGGTAGAGGTCGCGGTCAGCCAGACCCAGCAGCAGGCGCAGTTCCAGGCGCAGAGTTGAGGACAGTCGATGACCTATTGCCTGGGTATGTTGCTTGACGCCGGACTGATCATGATCGCCGATACGCGCACCAATGCCGGCGTCGACGACATCTCCTCATTCCGCAAGCTGCACTGCCTCGCCGACTCCGAGGACCGCTGCATCTACGCCGCCTCGGCCGGAAACCTTTCGACCAGCCAGACGGTGATCAGCCTGCTCCGCCAGGGGCTGCCGGCGGGTGAAGGGGAAGAGCTGGTCCGGACGATCGCCGAGCCCTCCAGCATGTTCCGCGCCGCGCAGCTGGTCGGGGAGGCGATGGTGCTCGCCAACCAGACAGTGGGGAAGGCGCTCTCAACGCTCAAGATCAGCGGCGCCGCTTCGCTGCTGCTCGGCGGGCGGATCGGCGACTCGCCGCCTTCGCTCTTCCTGATTTATTCGGCCGGCAATTTCATCGAGTGCAAGCCGGACATGCCTTTCTTCCAGATCGGCGAGACCAAATATGGCCGGCCGATCCTCGACCGGATCATGCACCCGTCCACCTCGCTCGGGGAGGCGGTGAAGATCGGCTTCCTCTCGTTCGACGCGGCGATCCGCTCCAACCTCGCAGTCGGTCGGCCGCTCGATGTGATGATCATGCCTTCCGCCACGAACTCGAAGGTGCAAACGCGCCGGGTCGGCATCGACGACCCCTATTTCAACGACCTCTCAATGCGCTGGGGCGATCTGCTCTCGGACGCCGCGGCGATCATCCCCGATCCGCCGTTCATGTCCGAGCACGGCTGAGCCGATGCGCGCCTTCGAGACCTTGCGCGCTTTTGGTCTGGGCTTCCCCGAGGCGGAGGAAGATTTCCCGTGGGGCCACACCGCGCTCAAGGTCCGCGGGAAGACCTTCGCCTGGCTCGACGAGAGCGACGGCGTGTTCAGCCTCACCGTCAAGCTGCCGGTCAGCCGCGACTTCGCCCTGGTCTTCGATTTCGCCGCGCCGGCCGGCTACGGCCTCGGCCGATCAGGCTGGATCAGCTGCCGCTTCGCCGCCGGCGAGGCGGTCGATCTCGACCTGATGAAGCGTTGGTTCGCCGAAAGCTATCGCGCCGTCGCGCCGAAGAAGCTGGCCGCATTGGTGCCGGATCAGGACTCTCCCTGATTTGCGATTCTACGCTTTAGCTCTTATGCCTAGGGGCAATCCCGTAGGAATCAGGAACCTCAATGTCCACGCACCACGAATTCTATCTGGAGCGCGCCGCAGAGGCGCGCCGCGACGCCGATGCGACTCCGCTCCAGAACGTGCGCGACCGCTGCCTTCGTGCCGCCGAGGCCTGGGAGCAGATGGCCGCCCGCGTCGAGCGCACCGGGCGGATGCGCGCCGAGACCGAGGCCAAGAAGGCAGCCGCCCTCGTCGTCGAAGCGCACTAGCCGTTTAGTCTTTCTTGGGCGGGCCCAGCCGCGCCCGCGGGGCGCCCGTCTCGGCGATCTGGGCCGCGAAACGCTGGGCGACGGCAGGATGAAGCGGCCGGTCGAAACGGACGCCCCCCTGCCCTTCCTCGTACCAGACGATCGTGCCCATCCAGGGCTCAAGGTTCGGCAGGCCGAGGAAAACCCGAGCGCCCACCTCAAACGGCCAGCGCGAAGTAAAACCGCACCCCTCAGTAGAAATGTCGACGAGATCGACGAATTCGGCACCCCGCTTGAAATGGCGGAGCACCCCTCGGATCATCGAAGGGAATCGCTCCACGCGCCGCCGTTCGGATGACGAGTCGTCGTCTTCGTTTTGCACGACGGAGGCCACGAACTTAA